>JAUNGV010000005.1:616-17071 GCA_030524225.1 Eubacteriales bacterium | reverse complement strand
ATCGTCAGCTGGTAGTTGTTCAGGTGCTGGATCTCCACCTCCTGCACGTCAATTTCAACACCGCCCAGCTTGTCGATCGCACCGATCAGTCCGGCAAAACCCACCGTCACATAGTCCGTAATGTCCAGATCGAGGTTCATGTTGAGCATATTGATCGCCTGCTCCGGTCCTCCCTTGGCGTAAGCGGCATTGCACTTGTTATAGGTGTCATCTCCGAGATTTAAATACGTATCCCGGTAAACCGAGACGAGGGAGATCTCCTTCCCGTCCTGGTTGATCGACATCACGATGATCGTATCGCTCCGCGTGCCCGCTCCCAGATCCCCGTTTCTGGCATCCACACCGAACAGGGCGATGTTGCGGTAGCCCAGCTCCCTCTTCTCTGTCGCATAGGAGACCGGCGTGTTGATGACGAGATTGGACGTGTCGATGCTCACCTTCTGCACCGAGCCGGTCATCTTCACCACGAAGGCCAGTACGACCGCTCCCGCGGCGATCAGCGCCAGCTCCAGAATCAGGAGAGGGATGTGAAACACGATCCTGAAATGTTTTGTCTTTTTAATCTGTTTATTCTGTAATTCAGCCATACGCGTATCTTATCACATTTTCCCGGCAAAGTATATCCTCTACCCCAGATATTCCGCCGCCTCCCGCAGATTCGAGACGCCGATCAGCTCGATCCCCTCCGGCTTCTTCCAGCCCTTTAAAGAGCTTGCCGGGAGAAGACAGGTCGTAAAGCCCATCTTGGCCGCCTCCCCGACCCGGCTCTGCGCCATCGTCACGGCGCGCACCTCGCCCGAGAGTCCTACCTCTCCGAACGCGATCAGGCTGTCCGGCAGCGGACGATTGCGGTAGCTCGAGAGCACCGCCAGCGCGATGCCCAGATCTACTGCCGGTTCCGTCTGCTTCATTCCGCCCGCCAGATTGACGTAGGCGTCAAAATCGGAGAGAGGTACGCCGAGACGCTTCTCCAGCACCGCCATCAGCAGGCTCACACGGTTGAAATCCGTCCCCGTCGCCTGCCGCTTCGGAAACCCGAAATTACTCTTGCAGACGAGAGCCTGCACCTCGATCAGCATCGGCCTCGTCCCCTCCATCGCACAGGTGACAATCGAGCCGCTCGCTCCCTGCGGTCTCCCGCTCAGCATATATTCCGACGGATTCAGCACTTCTGCCAGTCCCTCTCCCCGCATCTCAAAGACGCCGATCTCGTTCGTCGAACCGAACCGGTTCTTGACGCCGCGCAGAATCCGGTAGGAAGCGTACCGGTCGCCCTCGAAATAGAGCACCGTATCCACCATATGCTCCAGAACCCGCGGTCCCGCCACGGTTCCCTCCTTCGTCACATGTCCGACAATGAAAAAGGCGATCCCCGTCTCCTTCGCGAGGCGCAGCAGAATCCCTGTCGTCTCCCGCACCTGGGAAACGCTGCCCGGCGCCGCCTGCACGCTCTCGTTATTCATGGTCTGGATCGAATCGATGATCGCAAGCGCCGGTTTCCTCCGCTCCAGAATCTCTGTGATGCTCTCCAAGTCTGTCTCGCAGAGAAACCGCAGACTGTCCCTGACGCCGCCGATCCGGTCTGCGCGCAGCTTGATCTGGCGAATTGACTCCTCTCCCGAGACATAGACGATTTCCCTGCCCTGCTCTGCCATATTCCTCGCCGCCTGCAGCAGGAGCGTCGATTTGCCGATTCCCGGATCTCCGCCGACCAGAATCAGGGAACCCGGCACGATTCCGCCGCCGAGCACCCGGTCCAGCTCGGAAAAACCTGTGGAAAACCGCTCCTCCTCCCTCTCTTCGATCGAAGAAAGACTCACCGGCGCCGCCGCTCCCACGCGCCGGTAAGCGCTCTGCCCGGTTCCTCCGGAGGCCGCCCGTCCACCGCCCGTGGCGGCTGCCTTTGCCCTGACAGGTTCCTCCACCATCGTATTCCACGCCTTACAGCCCGGACACTGTCCCATCCACTTGGCGGATTCATACCCGCACTCCTGACAGAAAAATACGGTTTTCATTTTTCCAGCCGCCATCCCTGCTCCCGCCTTTCCCATTCTCTGATTCCCGGCGCTTACGCACAACTGCCGCGGGATCCGGCCTGCTCACCGTATTCCCGTGAGCGCCGTCCCCCGCGGCAGTCCCTGCGCTTCTGCCTGTTCCCTGTCCCGCTTCTTTTTTACGCGAGTTTACGGATCTCCACGGCAACCTCACCGCTTCCCGCCAGCTCCAGACTGATATTCAGTTTGCCGCCAAGCCCCGTCGACATCTGCCCGATACTTCTGCCGTCCGCAAACACCTCGTACCCGGTCTCTTCCTGCAGTCCCAGCGTGATCTGCGCATCCTCCGCGCCCTCTACGACAAAGGACATTCCCTCCTCCGTCTCCTGAAAGTCCCGCACGCCCGTTCCCGGCACTGACTCATACACGAAATTATCGTTGCACTCCAGCTTCGTCATTTCCCGGAAGGTCTTGACCTTGTACAGGTCGCCGCCATGGGCGAAGCCCTCCTTCTTCTGTTTGGACGGCAATGTATAGTTGCCGAACGAGAGCTTTCCGTCTTCCTGTGTGTGGATCAGATCCTCTGCGATTGCCATTCCTGTAAACCTCCTGCGTGATAAGATAACTGCTGTCTCTTTCTGATCGTTTTGCTGCCCTTCACCGTCCGCAAGGCAGTCCCGCAAGCAGCGGTCCGTCCCACATAAAGCGACCGTGAATCTCAGCACATCACTTCCTGTTTCCAGTATAAACTGCCTGAAGAAAATTATCCAATAAAACTTTCGTAAAGCGATAGGGCGCATGCCGCGATCTCGAAACTTCCTTACAGCTTCGAGATCGTGCACGGCTGAGGGAGCGCCATCTCATGAGCAAAGGCAGCCGCGAGGCGACGGCTCCTTTGTCTCATCCACGGGAGAACGTCACCTCGCCGCCGCGGTAGCCGATCGTCACCGTATCGCCCGCGTGCACCTGTTCGGAGAGCACCTGCTCGGAGAGGGCATCCTCGATCACGGTCTGTACCGCGCGCTTTAAGGGCCTTGCCCCCATCTTGGCGTCGGAATACTTCTCGACAATATATTTTTTCAGCGACGGCGTCACCTTGAGGGTCATGTTCATCTGCTTCCTGCCTCTGCGGATCAGATCGTCGCACAGGAGCGTCACGATCTTCTCCATTTCCTGTTTCGTCAGCGGGTGGAACACTTGGATCTCATCAATCCGGTTGATAAACTCCGGCTTGAAGATCTTGCGCACTTCCTCCATCACCCCGGCCTTCATCCGGTCGTAGCTCTCCTCCTTCGTCTGCTTGCTGCCAAAGCCGAGGGTCTTGGGCTCGATGATGCGCTGCGCGCCGATGTTCGAGGTCATGATAATGATCGTGTTCTTGAAATTGACTTTGCGCCCCTTGGAATCCGTGATGTGTCCTTCATCCAGGATCTGCAGCAGCACGTTGAACACATCGCGGTGTGCCTTCTCGATCTCGTCAAAAAGGACGACGGAATACGGATGGCGCCTGACCTTCTCCGAGAGCTGACCGCCCTCCTCATAGCCGACGTATCCCGGTGCGGAACCGATCATTTTGGACACCGCATACTGCTCCATATACTCCGACATATCGACGCGGATGATCGCCTTGTCCGATCCGAACATCACCTCAGCCAGCGCTTTGGAGAGTTCCGTCTTGCCGACGCCGGTCGGTCCGAGGAATAGGAACGAGCCGATCGGCCGGTTCGGATCCTGCAGGCCGACACGTCCTCTGCGGATCGCTCTGGAGACCGCTTTCACCGCCTCTTCCTGTCCGATCACACGCTTGTGCAGCTCCGCCTCCAGTTTCAGGAGTCTCTCGCTCTCCTTCTCCGTCAGCTTATTGACCGGCACCTTGGCCCACTTGGAGATGACGTTCGCCACATCCTCCTCCGTCACCGCGATCTCACGGCCCGCCACCTTCTTTTCGTAGCGCGCCTTGGCAGAGCGCAGCCTTTTATAAATCGCATCCTGCCTTGCCCTGCTCTCTTTCGCTTCCGCAAGGTCTCCCTCCCGGACAGCCTGCGCCATCCGGCGGTCCTCTTCAGTGATCTCCGCCTGCAGGGCGCTCACCGGATTGTTCGTGTTGACCGAGCGAAGGCGTACCGCGGCGGCCGCCTCATCAATCACGTCGATCGCCTTATCCGGCAGATTTCTGTCATTGACATAGCGGGAAGAAAGGGTCACCGCCGCCCGGATCGCCTCCTGTGAGATCGCCACGCCGTGGTGCTCCTCATATTTATGGACGACTCCCTGCAGAATCGCCGTCGCCTCCTCCTGGGTCGGCTCCTCCACCATGACCGGCTGGAACCGACGCTCCAGCGCCGCGTCCTTTTCCACATATTTATGATATTCGTTGACCGTCGTCGCTCCGATCAGTTGGAGCTCTCCCCGTGCCAGCGAGGGCTTCAGGATATTCGAGGCATCGATCGCCCCTTCCGCGCCGCCTGCTCCGATAATCGTGTGCATCTCATCGAGAAACAGAAGCACATTGCCGTCCGAGATCACTTCCTCGATCACACGTTTGATTCGCTCCTCGAATTCTCCGCGGTATTTGGAGCCCGCCACCATGCCGGACAGATCGAGTGTCATCACTCTCTTGTCCCGCACGGTAAAAGGCACCTCGCCGGAAACAATTCTCTGCGCCAGTCCTTCCACAATCGCCGTTTTGCCGACTCCCGGCTCGCCGATCAGGCACGGATTGTTCTTGGTCCGGCGGCTCAGAATCTCGATCACCCTCTCTATTTCCTGCTCTCTTCCGATCACCGGATCCAGCTTCCCGTCTGCGGCAAGAGCTGTCAGATCTCTGCTGTACTGTGCCAGTATGCTCTGGCGCTGCGCGCCTCCGTTTCTGGCCGCCAGAGCCTGCAGATCCTCCTTGTGCGCCGCGGGATCCTCCCCGATCGCCGCAATCGTCTCGAAATAAATCTTGGCAGGATTGATGCCGATACCGCCGAGCAGCTTGACCGCGACATTGTCTCCCTCCGCGATCAGCGCCAGCAGAATATGCTCCGTTCCCACCTGCGCCGAGCGGTATTTCCTCGCCTGCGCCTGCGCATCCTCCAGCACCCTGGCCGCGCGCGGAGAATACCCCTCCCGGTCCATCACGGCGAGCTCGCCGCTTTCCACGTTCAGCTGGTCGATCATCGCCTGCAGCTGTTCCTCTTTCATCCCGTTCTCCGAGAGAATCTTCGACGCCACCCCGTCCGGTTCCTGTAAAAGTCCCAGCAGCAGGTGCTCTGTCCCGATAAAATGCTGCTTGCCCGCCTTAGCGGCCTTCGCGGCATTTTTCAGTACCGTCTGCGCGCTCTTTGTATAATTCAGTCCCATATCTTTATCCTTTCCTGTTATTTTCTGTCTCTGTTCCGTTGACTCACACCCGGAATCTATGGCTTATCTGCTCTGTCTCAATCCCTGCCCGGACTCTGCGCATACTTACCACTGTCCGGATTGAGTCCCGGACTCCGCGGCCGGTCACCGCTGTTCCCGCGGTCCGTATTCCCCGGTTGCCCTGCCCGGTTCCCGCCGCCCGAGCTGTGCGCCGTACTCATCGTATATCTGATCCACCAGCGCGTGCATGTCCTCCCGGGAGAGATTCCGGCAGCTGGCCTCCGCGAGCAGAACCCTCAACTCCTTCTCCACAATCTCCATCGCCCGGCATTTATCCACATCCACTGCGATGACCGCGCCGCGCCGCCGGTCCACCTTCACAAAGCCTTCCTGTTTTAAAACGGTATACGCCTTATTGACCGTGTGCATATTGATGCCGATCGTATCCGCCAGCTGACGGACGCTCGGCAGCACCTCCCCCGGCGCAAAATGCGAAGTGGCAATTCCCAGAATGATCTGATTTCTCAGCTGCTGGTAAATCGCCTCGTCACTGTTAAAATCAATCTCTATCAACATCATATCGCTACCTCCGCAGCCAGACGACCTCCCCCTCTGAAATAAACAGAAAAACGCCATCTGTTATACCGATGATATAACAGATGGCATTGTAAGTCAATATATATGCGCTCAATCCTTGCGGCTGAAGCTGTCGAGATCAAGGAATTCATAATCCAGATCATCATCATACGCGAAATTTCTGGACTGTGCCCCCCGCTTCTCCTGTGCCGGAGCTGCCGGGCGCTGCTGACGCGCCGCCGGACGCTGCTGCGGAAGATCCTCATATCCTCCCTCCGCTGCCGGACGGCGTCTGGGCGCTGCGGTTCCTTCACTGCGGGGCGCTGCACCGGGCGGACGCTGCGGTTCCCTGACCGGACGTCTGTTTCCCTCCGGTGCGGGAGCCGCTCCTCTTGCCGCTGCCGGACGCGCACTGGGCGCCGTCTGCGCACCTCTCTCCGGCCGTCTCGCCTCACTCCGTTCAGGACGTGCTCCCGTCCCTCTGGAAGGATATGCCCCCTGCCGCATTCTCGCGCTGCGGGACGTTCCCGTCTCCGCATCGGTTTCCAGATCTGAAATATCATCCGCATTCCGGTTCCGGCGTCTCTCCCTCTTCCGGGTCTCCATCAGATCGACCTCTCTCGATCCGCCGAATCCGTCCGGGCCGTCGTACGCCAGTTCCCTGACCTTGAGAATCAGAATCGTCGCGCCGATCAGCAGGAGAACGATCACGACCGCCATGATAATCACCGCCGTGCGCATCGTGGAAATCGTCTGATTGGCCGCTGCCTGATTCTCCTGCGCTCTGACTACCATCGCGTCGATATCGGAGATCTTCTCTCTCGTTCCCTCCGCGTTGTTATAGAGATACCAGGTATCCTGTCCGTTCTCGTCCGCTGTATAGACGGCCTCGTAGTCAGCCGGGGTGCTGCTCTCCTGCGTCTCCGACTCCTGCGTCTCGGCACTCTCGCCTCCGGTCGTCTGCACCGCCTCGCCAAGCGTAATATAGTCGCTGATCACAAAGCCCGTCATCTGCTGCTCCAGTCCCGTCGTGTAGAACTGGTACCAGATCTGTCCTGAGGAATCCGCCGCCTGACCGATTACCACCAGAGAGGTTCCCGATGACAGGGTTCCGATCCTGTTGTAATTCGTCCCCGCTCCGCTGCGGATGTTGCAGTCGCCGGAAATCGTCGCCGAGGTCGGCGTCATTGCCACCGCATAGCCGTCGCCGGAAGCCTGCGCCACACCGGTATCCGAGGAAGAGGAGCCGGAATCCACCGTCTCTGAAGAGGCAGTGTCAGAAGAGTCGGTGGAACTGAGCGTCACGAGATCCGAGCGGATATATCCCGTCGCGCCGCTGCTCGTCGTGACAGCATACCATGTATTGCCGTCCGCCCCCGTCGTCGTCTCTCCCAGCTCCAGAGAATCCCCGACAGAGACAGAAGCGATTCCCTCCGAATCAGAGGAGGCCTCCGCTCTGATATTTGCGTTATACGCCGCCGTTCCGGGCGCCGCCAGACTCAGAATAGAGGAAAACTGGAAACTGCCCGCCAGAGCGGCTGTCAGAATCAGTCCTGCAGCCGCCGCCTTTCCCCTGCTGTGCTTTGCTTTTCTCATTGGTTTCTAATTTCCTTTCCCGCCAGTTGTACCGGTCTTCCGGCCTTCTTCCACCGGCTTATTTAATGTTGCGATTCCCAGCCGTTGTTTCGCGAAGCGTTCTGCGCAGCCAGTCCCCGGGGCCGGCTGCATTTGCCTGCGCGAAGCGCGTTACTGTTTCATCTCGTCGAGCGCCTTGCCGATATCATGGCGCATATAGCAGTCCTCGAAGGAAACCCACTGTGCCGCGCGGTACGCGTTCGCCCGCGCCTCCTGCAGCGTCCCGCCCAGCGCAACGACATTCAGGACACGGCCTCCGTTCGTCACTATTTTACCACGCCCGTCAACCTTTGTCCCCGCATGGAAGCAGTAGTAGCCTTCCTTGTTTTCAAAATTCTCAAGACCGTGGATTTCCTTCCCTTTTTCATACTTCACAGGATATCCGCCCGCCGCGATCACCACACAGACCGCCGCATTCTCCTCGAATTCCAGTTCGATCTGATCCAGCGTGCCGTCAATGCATGCCTCACAGACATCGATCAGATCCGTCTTCATGCGCGGCAGAACCACCTGCGCCTCCGGATCACCGAAACGGGTATTGTACTCGACCACCTTCGGACCGTCCGCCGTCATCATCAGCCCGAAATAGAGAACGCCCTTGAACGGCCTTCCCTCCGCCGCCATCGCATCCACCGTCTTCTGATAGATCTGCTCGCGGCACTGCCGGTCGATTTCCTCCGTATAGAAGGGGCTCGGAGAGAATGTCCCCATTCCTCCGGTATTGAGGCCCGTATCGCCGTCGCCGATTCTCTTGTGATCCTGGGCGGAGCTCATCAGTTTGATATGCTTCCCGTCCACAAAGGCGAGCACGGAAACCTCCCGCCCCGTCATGAACTCCTCGATCACCATTTCATTGCCCGCATCGCCGAATTTCTTATCGAGCATGATTTCCGCAACGCCCGCCTTGGCCTCTTCAAAGCTTCCGCAGATCAGAACACCCTTGCCCAGCGCGAGTCCGTCCGCCTTTAAAACCACCGGATAACTGCTCGTCTTCAAATACTCCGTGGCCGCCTCCGCGTCTGTGAAAACCTCATAGGCCGCCGTCGGAATCCCGTATTTTTTCATCAGATTTTTGGAAAAAGACTTGCTGCCCTCGATGATCGCCGCGTTCGCCCGCGTTCCGAACACCCGCAGCCCTTCCGCCTCAAAAGCGTCCACAATGCCCGCGCAGAGCGGATCGTCCATGCTGACGACCGTCAGATCAATCTCCTTTTCCTTCGCAAACTCGATCAGCTTACCGAACTCCATCACGCCGATCGGAACGCACTCCGCAATCTGCGCAATGCCCGCATTGCCGGGCGCGCAGTAGAGTTTCGTCAGTTTCGGACTCCTGTTCAGGGCCGCCGCAATCGCGTGCTCTCTTCCGCCGCCGCCAACCAGTAAAACCTTCATATCTCTGTCCTTTCTCTGTCCACTATGCCGGAACACCCCTGCGGCAGACAGCGCAATGCGCCTCACTGCGCCTGCCGCTCCGTGATCCGTGTCGTCCGGTCAGTCCCGACCTGCACACGCCCCTGTGCAATCAGCCGGATCGCCTCCGGAAGAATCTGCCACTCGGCTTCCTCCATGATGCGCCTCTGCAGACTCTGCGGCGTATCGCCGTCCTGCACGGCCACGGCCCGCTGCAGAATAATCGGTCCCGAATCCATGCCCTCATCCACGAAATGCACCGTCGCGCCGCTCACCTTGACACCGCGCGCCAGCGCCGCCTCGTGCACCTTCAAACCATAGTATCCCTTTCCGCAGAAAGACGGAATCAGGGACGGGTGAATATTGATGATCCGGTTCGGATACGCCGCCACCATCCGCGGAGGGATCGCAACCAGAAATCCCGCCAGCACGATCAGATCCGGCTGCGCCTCGCTGACCGCGGCCAGAAGCGCGTCGTTGAATTCCTCTCTCGTCCCGAATTCCTTCGGCGAGATGCAGAGTCCTTCCACCCCCGCCGCCTTCGCGCGCTCCAGGGCATAGACCCCCGGATTATTCGCAATGACCCGCACAATCTCCACACCGGGCAGAGTCCCGTTTGCAGCACAGTCCAGAATGGCCTGCAGATTCGTGCCGCCGCCCGAAACACAGACGACTACTCTCAGCATAACGTCACTCCCTTTTCTCCGGAAACGGTCCTGCCAACCACATACGCCTTCTCACCCGCCGCCTCAAGGGCCGCAATCGTCCTGTCGGCGTCCGCGGGATCAACCGCCAGCACCATGCCGAGTCCCATATTGAAGGTGTTGTACATCATCTTCTCCTCGAGCTCTCCCGTCTGCTGCAGCAGCGCAAAGATCGGCGGGATCGGGTAGCTGTCCTTCTGTACCTGCGCATTGATGCCGTCCGGCAGCATTCTCGGAATATTCTCGTAGAAGCCGCCGCCCGTAATATGGCTGCATCCTTTGATGCAGACGCCCGCCTCACGCACACTGCGCAGCGCCTTGACATAGATCTTGGTCGGGCGAAGAAGCGCCTCACCCAGCGTCTCGCCCAGCGACGGCTCAAAGCGCTTCACATTTTCCTCATTGATGTCAAACACCTTGCGGACAAGGGAGAACCCGTTTGAGTGAACGCCCGAGGAAGCGATGCCGATCAGAGTATCCCCCGCCTGAATCTTCTCCCCGGTGATCAGATTCTTCTCGTCGACAACGCCGACCGCAAAACCGGCCAGATCATACTCGTCAACCGGATAAAAGCCCGGCATCTCCGCCGTCTCTCCGCCGATGAGCGCCGCGTCGGACTGCTTGCAGCCGTCCGCCACACCTTTGACGATCTCCGCAATTTTCTCCGGATAGTTCTTGCCGCAGGCAATATAATCAAGGAAAAAGAGCGGTTCGCCGCCCGCGCACGCAATATCATTGACGCACATCGCAACACAGTCGATTCCGACCGTGTCGTGCTTGTCCATCAGGAAAGCAAGCTTTAACTTCGTTCCCACGCCGTCCGTTCCGGACACCAGCGTCGGCTTTTCCATATCCTTGATTTTCGCAAGGGAGAATGCTCCCGAAAATCCGCCGATTCCGCCCAGCACCTCCGGACGCATCGTCTCCTTGACGTATTTCTTAATCAGCTCCACCGATTTATATCCGGCCTCAATATCCACACCAGCGCTCTTATAATCCATTTTTAATCTCCATTCCGAAACCTGCCTGCCGCTCTGCGGACAGAAATCCGCGCAGGCGATTTCTGCGATGCAATCTCGAACCGGGGACTTGTCACCGATTCGTGTCTGACTACTTATATTCCTTGTATCCGACTGCCTGCAGCTTCTCGTCCTTTTTCTGTACGGACACCTTCATCGACTCGCTGTACGCCTGAAGCCGTCCAAGCAGAGCTTCATCCGAGACCGCAAGGATCTTGGCCGCAAGAAGCCCGGCGTTCGCGCCGCCGTTGATCGCCACCGTCGCCACCGGAATGCCGCTCGGCATCTGCACAATCGAATAGAGCGAATCCCGCCCGCCCAGAGAAGTCGTGTGCATCGGGATTCCAATCACCGGAAGCGGGAAAATAGCCGCACACATACCCGGCAGATGCGCCGCCATGCCGGCGCCCGCGATAATCACCTTGATTCCCTGTGCCTGTGCGTTTTTGGCAAAATCAAAGAACACGTCGGGTTCCCTGTGTGCCGAAATAATGTGCATCTCAAACGAAATGCCCAGCTCCTCCAACACGTCTGCTGCCTTGCTCATAACCGCCATATCGGAGTCAGAGCCCATCACGATTCCTACCTGTGCCATATGCGTCTCCTTATTCTCTTCTTTCTGTTTCTTTCTGCTGAGGAAGGACGGGCCGGTTCCCGCAAAACTTCGATCTGCGGTGTCCTCCTGCCCCTCACTCTGTCCCACCGCGCGGCACAGCGCCGCCGGTGCCGATCCATCCCTATTCTAACGGATATCCCTGCCGCTTGCAAGCAAATCAGGGGGCGCAGGCACGACGCGCCGGAAGCCGGTGCAGATAAAAGCGCCGGACTGCTGTCCACGGCCGCATTATCCCTCCAGCGGCTCGTTCAGTTCCAGGGTTCCCGGCAGAACGAATCGTCCTTCCCGTATCAGGGGGACCACCTCTCCCTGCGCCGTCACCGCCGCCAGTTCTCCCAATTCCTCAAACGGCATCGTAATATCCGTGTGACAGCCAAAATACGCTTTCCCCGGATTCGTGCGCCGCAGGAGAGAGACGTCGTTTTCCTTTGCCACAATCTCCCTGCCGTCCGGGTTGTACTGCCTGTTGTCCTCCTCATGAGAGTAGCAGGTGTCGCCCACCGCGAAATGCGGCCCCGTCTTCTCCGCAATCAGAATAGGAAGACGGTCCGCGATCCCAAACCGCCGCGCCGCCGCGTAGGCCGTCGTATTCGTCCCGATCGCAAATTCTCCCATCGGCAGGCGGTCATGGTGGAACAGGATATTGTCCTCGATATATTTCCTTCCCTGGGCCGGATCAGCGAAATTCCCGCAGGAGTACTCCGTCACCCTGCCCTCCTCAAAGGTCAGCTCCAGATCCCTGAACTGCAGTCCGTTCAGAAACACCGCCGAGACATGCAGCACACCGTTCGTCCCCGAAAGCACCGGCGTCGTGAACACCTCGCCCACCGGAATATTCACGTCCGCAACGCAGTTCTCAAAAATCGTCTCCCTCTCAGGATCCGCCATTTTCCAGAGCCTGACTGTCAGATCCGTCCGGTTGCCTCTCTGTCCCCGCACCCGCACGCTCTCCGCGCGGTTCAGCGTCTCGATCAATGTCGCCTGAATCCGGCTGTATTTCTGATAATCGAGGGTATTGATCTCAATCACCGCGTCGAATATCTCCGCATAACGCCGTCTGTCCCATCCCGGCTGTTCCTGATCCCCCTGACCGGAAAACACTCCCCGTTCCGTCTCCTCCTGCCATCCCTCCGCGATCTCCGGCACCGGGAAGGCAATGATGGTGAAGCTCCGGTTGCGCCCGATCACCGCCTCATTGTAGAGCAGGCTCGCCTTCGTCTGATAGGCCGCCATCCACTTCTGCTGCACTTCTCCAAACGAAGAGCGTTCCGCTTTTTCAACCGGGGAAAACAGCTTCTCTCCAAACGTCTCAATCACCGCCGGTCCTGCAAACAGCTCCGTCCGGCTTCTGTGTTCCCGATACGCATTCTCCAGCGCCTCCAATTTGCGGTTGACCAGCGTATCGTCGAGAAAGAGGGCGAGATCTTCCCTGTGATCATAGAGATACTGCGGATTCGCGTCCCCGCCTGCATAGCCGCTCTTGCCCGAGCGAAGCAGACGAAACAGCGTCGGCACCTCCCGATAAAAGACGCTCGTCAGCCCCATCGCCGCAAAATTCTCCATCGCCCGGCGCACCATCCTCTCAAAACCGAGGCGGTAAATAATACCCACCGTTTTCTTCTGCGATAGATCCTTTCCCGTCACCTCGAAACCGATCCGGTAGCCTTCCGTGTAAGTCGCCGCCATCCGGGCGATGGTCTCTTCCGGAAGATCCCGCAGATACTCCGCCGTTCCCCGCTCATTCTCCCCGATGTATTCGCCGAACGCATAGATGCAGCGCAGTTCTGCGGGATCACTGTCCCTGATCAGATCACGGGCATAATCCTCTGCGTCCGCCGTCAGCTTCTGACAGATCTCATACTCCGCCTCCTCCTGCGCGTAATCAGAGAGATACGCGTAGACCTTCTGGCGGATAAAACGGTACTCGGGAATCCCCGCGCCCGCTTTCTTCCCGGAGGACAGAACATCCTCCCGGTACTGCTGCGCAAATGCGCCGTAGATCTCCAGAAACAGCTCCATTCTGGGCAGCACACGTTCCTGCGCCCCCTCATAGACAAAGGGGATCGCGCTGCGCCACTCATAGAAAAGTGCCGCGCACAGCGGACCGTACTCTCTGCCGAGCTGCGACGACGCATAAGCCGGATTCGCAAAACTCGTCTCATACCGCGCCGGGAGGATTTCTTCATAAAGCGCCCGGTTGCGCTGTGCCAGCTCCGCCTCAGAAGCCTGCCGCAGCCCCTCCGCTTCTATAAAATCCCTCTCCTGCACGAGCTGCCCAAACCACTGCGCTCCCCGCAGAAAAAAAGCAGAAAACGACGGCGAGACCGTCTGCCCCGCCGTCATCTCCGCCAGTATCGACGCGATCCTCTCCCGCGCCAGCTCATATCTCTCACTCTGAAACCGCTGCAACTGCTACCTCTTTTCTTTCTCATCCAACAGTAAGCTGCTTCCTTTGCCTCAACCGGAACGCTGAACTCTCTCCCGGCACCATCACGGCAGAAGACCCTGATACAAAATCACTGCGCCAAGAACAATCACGATCCCGTTGAAAATCATGCCCAGATACGCGAACAGATAGAACCGGTCCGGCTCTTTGCGGGAAAGCACCCCCAGAACAAATCCGGTCACCGCAATCAAAAGATTCAGCAACACCGCCGTCCCGTAGCGCTGCTGCGCCTGTCCGCCGTTTGCGAACGTCAGATACAGCGCGATCACCATCGAGGTGAGGGAAATCACCCCGAAACTCGCCGACATCCATCCCCGCGGGGACTGCTGCTTATTCGTAAACAGAAAAAATCCGGGTTTCTTCATGCTGTCAGTGCCATCCTCTGTTTTCTTGCTCTGCTGTCCGTTCCTGCGTGCGCACCGCGTCCCGAATCAGGCTTGTCACTTTGCTCCGTACTGCTCGTAATACGCCGCCAGCGCCGCCCTGACCGTATCGTCGATCAGAATCTGCCCGTCCACCGGACGGTTGTAGAGATACTCCTGCACCTCCGCCATCGTCACAATCGCGTGCGCGTCAAACCCGTATTTGTCGTGAATGTCGTCGAGCGCGCTCTTGTCCGTTCCGATTCCCTTCTCCATCCGGTTCAGGGAAACCATCAGACCGACAATCTCCACATTGGCCTGCGCCCGCAGAATCGGCACCGTCTCCGCCATCGACGCGCCCGAGGTCGTGACGTCCTCGATAATCACCACGCGGTCCCCGTCCTGCAGCTTGGTTCCCAGAAGAATTCCCGTATCGCCGTGATCCTTGACCTCTTTGCGGTTTGCGCAGTATTTAATATCCCGGCCATAGAGACGTGAGATCGCCATCACCGTCGCGACAGCGAGCGGAATCCCCTTGTAGGCGGGTCCGAAGAGAACGTCAAAGTCCAGACCATAGGTATCGTGAATCGCCCGCGCATAGTATTCGCCGAGAAGGTTCAACTGCGTCCCCGTCACATAAGCTCCCGCATTCATAAAAAACGGCGATTTGCGTCCGCTCTTCAACGTAAACTCGCCGAATTTAAGCACCTTGCTGTCTACCATAAAGTCGATAAATTCTTTCTTGTAATCCTGCATTTCATCCTCCATTCCGGAATGTTCTGTTCAACATACGCCTGCTGCGCAGTTCTCTCCTCTGGATTATACATCACACAGAAGTTCCCTACAATCTGAAAAAGAGCCTCGGCATCAGAAATGCGTCAGCTCTTTGTTCGTTTATCTCTTCTTGAATCGCTCTCAAAGGGTCATGATTACTATGATGAGCAGAGAAAGTTTCCTTTATTTCCCACCCAGAGACTCCCTGTACTCTCCGCGCTCGTTTTGGGGGATCATCAGGGCGTCCATAGCCTGTTCCGCTGTTAAATTAAGGGATTTCATAAGATTTCGCATGGATTCCAGGAGCGCAGCCTGTCTGCCTTCTTTTCTTCCTTCTTGCCTGCCCTTTTGCCGTCCGCGCTGAATTCCTCTTTCTTCCACTCTGTCCAGCACCTCACACATATTCGTCACGCTCCTTCCCTGCGGCTGATTTCCAGCCTCCTCAAACCGCTGATCCCCAGTCAAAACCGTCATCAATTCCAGTACCTCCTGCACATGGCGTATCGTCTGACCTGGTGGTTGATAGGTATGATTTTTTCTCATTTGCACAAAATAATCGGCAACTATTCGGAAGTCGCTCTGAAACTTCTCCACCTGCTCCTGCTCCAGATACGCGATCTCAAACAAATTGAGCTTATAATCATTAAAACATACCGTTAATTCCTCGGGAATATCCATACACTCTGCCAATCGTTTCGGGTGCTTCCACTGATTCCTCCCAAAATACAAAACCAGCGTTACCACCGGATAACGCTTTGCTGTTTCTCCGGCAGCTTTCGTCTCCAAGAGCTGCGTCCGATACGCAATGCCATCGTATCCAATCACCCGCAGCGGCATATCTCGGTCAATTTCCGTCTGATTCTCCACTCCATAGAGAGCCAATCGGACGTTTCCGCTCTTCCACCATTTGACAATATCCCTCTCCTGCTCACGAAGTCTCCCGTCCGCCTTATAATGAGAGCGCGGCGCGGCAGCAGCGAGTTCGTCTTCCCGAACCACCGGGCTACCGTCAAATAATAGCACATTCACAATGTCGGCAAAGACATCGCTGTAGGCTTCCAATGTTTTTTCCACAATGTCTTTGTCCGCCATTTCGCTTCCCCCTGCGCTTCCGTGGCTTCCTATTATCTTTCCGCCTCCATCATACCGCTTTCGCTTCCGTTATGCAAAACCTTTCTCCTCCGTCGGCATTTCCCCTATTTCTTCCGTGAATTGTTTCCCGACGGATCTCGCGCTGCACCTCTTCACTTTCCGGATCAGGACTCCTTCCTTCACCATCAGCAGCTCCACGTTTTCATTCTCCACGCATCCCATGGACTGCAGAATCGTCTTTGGTATTCTAATTCCCACGCTGTTTCCCCATCTTCTTAATGTCGCAATCATACCGTTCCCCCTTGATGTTCCGTCTCAGTCCACCGCACTTCCGAATTTCCTTGTCATAATACACCACTGCCGCTCTGGCGGAGTGTTCTCTGCGCAGACCGCTCTCCCCCACGACGAATACGCTCTCTGCACAAATCACTCTCTCCACGGCGGATATGCTCTCTGCACAAATCACTCTCTCCACGGCG
>JAUNGV010000005.1:0-606 GCA_030524225.1 Eubacteriales bacterium | reverse complement strand
CGGGGTTTTTTGCTCACTCAAAAAAACACACCCCCCCGGGGTTATATGCTCTCTGCACAGAGCATATCCGCCCGGCGAATCCTATTTCCTGCGTCTGCGCACGACAAAAACATAGTATGCCGCACACACGATGAGTGCCGCCGCTGCTGCCATAAGAACAATCATCCACACCTCCATACGGCTGCCATCTCCGGTCGCCGCGCTGTGAGCCGGTGTGTCCGGCGTATGCTCCTGTGCGGGCGCTGTCTCCGCCTTCTGATAGGTATTGACAATCACCACGGCATTGTCCGCATTTTTTGTAAATGATTTCGTATAGCCCTCCGGCACGCTGACCTCGTCCACCGTCCACACGGAGCCCACCGGCAGATCGTTCCAGCGATACCACCACTCGTTTGCCGCACTGAGCGTTACCGGAGCGCCATAAGCCGTCCCGTCCCGATAGAGCTGCACCGAAACACTTTCCGGCCGCTCCCCACTCTGATTATTGTCATCACTCCACACTTTTCCGACCGAAAAATACATCGTCGCCGGTGCGGGCTCTGTCTCCTGCGGTGTATTCGGTGTCCCTGGTGAATCGGGAGTGGTCGGTGTCTCCGGTGTGTCGGG
>JAUNGV010000072.1 GCA_030524225.1 Eubacteriales bacterium | reverse complement strand
GGAACAGGTCGGCAGTTTCTTTGTCCATCGGCGCAAGCTGTCCGATCTGTCCGGCAATCATCGCCGCTACATCGTCAATGGAAAGCGGGTTTTGCTTCTGTTCTGCCAATGCGTCCCGCATGGCTTGGAACATAGCGGCGGTCACAGTTTCTCCCGGTTGTTCCCCGTTGTCAATGTCTTTCTTAATGTCCCGCAGGATTGCAAGGAATACATTTTTAATTTTCTCAATCTCCGCTTCATGTTCCCCCATCTTCTGGGCGTTCAAAAGCTGTAAATCCTGCTTCGCTCCCGCCCGGTGTTCCGGGTGTTCTTTCATCAGGTCAGACAGGGAAGCCGTTGCTATCTCGATAAGCTGGTTTCTTGCTGTTATGCCCTTTGCCGCCGTGTCCTGAAAATAAATCCGTATCAAATCTATCAGCTTGGGAAAATTCCTGTGTTCCAACAGGCGATTGAGGATTTGCACATCAGTACGGGGATGCTGCGGAGCCCTTTGCGCTCTGCGGGCTCTCCCTGGGCGCACTTCTGGCGCTGGACTACACGATCCAGCACCGGGAGAAAGTAGCCTCCCTGATCCTGATCGGCGCGCAGTACAAGGTTCCGGGGCTGCTGATTGATGTGCAGAATCTCCTGTTCCGCTGTATGCCGCAAAAAATGTTTGACTCGGCGAACGTGACAGGGCAAATCGAAAGGCGTCGGAACAGCTGAACATCCTTTTGCCGCAGTCCACGCTGCACATCGTCCCCGGCGCGGGACATGAAGTCAATCGGGAGGCGCCGGAAGCTCTCTCCGCGATCCTGCGCAGCCTTTTCCGTTGATGTCCTGAAACAGGAGGGCCTACTCCGGCGTATTCTGTGCGATATGGATACTCAGCTTCGTATAGCAGTCGGACTTTCCCGGCTGCGTCCCGTAGGCGAGATAGCGGAACAGAATATCGAGAGGCTGCGCCCCCTCCTTCTCCGGCTCCTGACAAATCGTCGCCGCAATAATTCCATTCTTCACCATATCGATCTGCCTTCCGACCAGATCGTTCGTAATAATACGAACCCTTCTCTCCGGATCCGCAGCGGCGATCATCTCGCAGATCTCATAATCCAGCGGATTAACCACATAGGCCACATTCATCTCCGTCCGCTTCCCGAGCAGTCTCTCCACCAACTCCGCATTCTCACTTCTCCGGGCATTGATGTCATACTCTCCCGTAATCCGCATACCGGGATACCGCTCCGCCATCTCCCTGCGGAATCCCTCAAGCCGCAGATCGTAACTCTCGATTCCGGACAGCCCGCAGGAAAAAACACCAACCCTCGCCTCTTCGGTTCCGGAGAGCGCCGCCAGACCTGCGGCCAGCCTGCCGGATGCCACATAGTCGCATCCCACGAAAGCCAGATGTCTGATTCCGGGAAGCGCACAGTTGTAGAAAACAATCGGAATCCCCTTCTCCGCCAACTCCTCCAGCTTCGCGCGCACTGCAGGCAGCTCCATTCCCATCACCGCGACGCCGTCCGCACCGTTCAGCAGCTCCATCTTCTCCTTCATACGACGGTCGTCATACACGCTGCCGGTCTCCAGTACGCCGATGCGCACTGTCACGCCGTACTGACGCTGCAGCTGCTCCGCTTTTTCCTCGGCAGCTCTGCGAATGTCGCCGAAATACAGAGCCTGCGAGGAATCCGGCACCAAGCAGGCAAGTGTCAGTTTCTTCTTGTTCACCGCCAGCCCCTGCGCCACATGGTTGGGCCGGTAGCCCGTCCGCTCCATAATCTCCCGGATTCGCGTCTTTGTCTCCTCGCTGACCCGCCCGCGGTCGTGCAGCACCCGATCCACCGTCCCGATCGAGACGCCCGCTTCTCTCGCTATATCCTTAATCGTCGCCATGTCCGCCTCCCTTTCCTGTCAGGCCCATTCTTTCCTCATTCTGCGGCAGTGCAGGCAGAAACCGGCTTTTTCCCCGACGTCTCTGTGCCTCAACCGCCCGTCACATGTACGGGCGGATCTACGTATTCTTTTCATCGCCGCGGCGCTTTTCCTGATTTCATTCAATCCTGTTTTTCCGGAGAAATTCGTCATTCCCCCATGCCTCCCTCGCCTGAAAGAGAGATCCGTCCTCCCTGCCGATCCACACGGCGGGAAGGTACTGGATAAACAGAGGATTCAGGCACATCGTATAGCCGCCCGCCGTATCGTAGACGACGAGATCCCCCTCCCGCAGCTGTGCCGCCCCGCGCTCTTCAAAAAGCCGGTCATACTCCATACAGGTATAGCCGCAGATCATCTGCGACGGCAGGATCTCCCGCTCCGTTGCCGCCTCCCCCATATAAACAAGGTGGTGTGGATAAGAGCGTCTCGTCACCTGCGGATTCAGGTTCACGCGGCCGCCGTCCGTCACGACATAGACGTGATCCCGGATGTGCTTGACATCCCGCACCGACGTCACAAAGCTCGTCGCTCTTGATATCAGCGAGACGCCCGGCTCCACGAGCAGCGCCGTCTCCTCCGGCGAGAAGCCTTTCCGCAGTTCCTCCGCAATCGCAGGCATATAGTCGCGGTAATCCGGCATCCCGGCGCGGCCTCCGAAATATCCGCCGCCCATATCGATATAAGAGAGGGAGAGATTATATTCCCCCGCGATTTTCACTGCCGCCCGGGCCAGCGCCGCAAAGACCTTCACCGACCTGGATTTCGTAGAAGAGTGCAGATGCAGCCCGGCCAGCCGGACATTCGGAAGCTCTGCCACGCGCCCGATCACCCTGCGCAGCTCTCCGTTTTCATAGCAGTAGC
This sequence comes from Eubacteriales bacterium, assembly GCA_030524225.1. Classification (GTDB taxonomy): domain Bacteria; phylum Bacillota; class Clostridia; order Lachnospirales; family Lachnospiraceae; genus CAG-791. Next base: position 11,222 of record JAUNGV010000072.1, on the reverse strand, counting down.
CGAAACGGCTCCCCTCCTCGTCCGCGAGTACCTCATCCGGTACGAGCGAGGCGATATCGAAGTTCACCCGCACGCCCACATCGAACGTCCTCTCCGGGTGAGCCGCCGCCAGCGCTTCCAGCCAGTCCGGCTCCTGCGAGGAATCCATATTCACATATCCGCCCGCCAGCAGAATCCGCTCAAAAATCTCTCTGTCCTTAATCGGGCCATTGTATATCATATGCTCTTCCGGAAAACCGAGCCTGCGCACGAGATCATACTCCGTCTCCGAGACGATCTCCGCATAAAAACCACGGCCGTGCAGATGCTGCAGCAGCCACGGAAGCGCATTCGTCTTGACCGAATAAGAGGCGACGGCATTCTCGCCCCATGAGAGACGCAGCGCCTCCTGCAGCATCGCAATATCGCCGTCAAGGGCGGTTTCATCAATATAGTAATAAGGAGTCGCTATCATAAGTTCCCTTTCTGCCGCAGCCTGCCTGCGGCACTGCGGTCAAAATCCGCGCAGGCGCTCTTGGCCGTTCCATCAACAAAACGGCGACTCTCTGCGCGGGAAAGACCCGCACAGGCGGTCTCTGCCCGTCACTCTTCGAATCCATTCGCCTACAGCAGAAATCTCTCTATCGCCTCTGCGCATCCGTCGTGATCGCAGTCCGCTACCGTCACGTCCGCAAGTTCCCGGATCTGTTCCAGCGCGTTCCCCATCGCGACCGCCAGCCCCGCCGCCTTCAATGCTCCCACATCGTTCATCGCATCCCCCACCGCAATCGTCTGCGAGAGCGGGATCCCGAGATATTCACAGAGCGCCGCCAGACCTACGCCTTTATCCACTCCGTGCGCCGAAACTTCCAGAGAGGTCTGCTCCGAATCCACGAGAGCCACCTCATATCCCGCCTCCAGAATTCTCTGACGCGTCCTCGCACGGGAGAGAGGCGTCTCGTGATAGAGATTTAATTTCTCTACCGGAAACGGCGTTTCCGCATACTCCGCATAAAAATCCTCCCATTTCTCCGCGATGCGTGTGAACATCGGCTTGTACACCGCCATCTGGAAATCTTCCATATGCTCCCAGTCCGCCCGCGCCACAATGGAATGACGTCCCGCCAGAAAATGAGGCATTGCCCCCTCTTTCTCCGCGATTTTCAGAATCGGCAGTACCGCCTCAGGGAAGAGCGGCTGGGAATAGATTCTCTTTTCCTCCCGCACATCATAGACCAGCGCGCCGCTCGCGCAGTTTACATAGCGCAGTTCCGGAAGCTGTCTCGTGAATTCCGTCAGCTCCGTCAGACCGCGGCCTGTGCAGAGAATCACAATTTTTCCGGCCTGCGCGGCGCGCCCGATGGCCTCCCGCGTCACCGGAGAGATTCTTTTCTCAGAGTTTAATAAAGTGCCGTCCATATCAAAAGCAATCAACCGGAAGTCTTCCGCCACTTTTCCAATTCCTCCTGATGAGATATAGTAATTGGGTATATTACACTAAATTGGTATAATATACCAATAAATATTTTCCCGGACGCGGCGGCCGTTTCTGATGCGTATTTCCCGCCGCGTTCCGGTAAACCGTTTCAAAAGGGAGGTTCCTATGCATCATCCGCACACACATACCAGCGTCGCCATCATCACTGCGCGGGGCGGCAGCAAACGTATTCCCCGTAAAAACATCAAAGAATTCTGCGGCAAGCCAATTCTGCTGTACTCCATCGAGGCTGCTCTGTCCTCCGGCTCTTTCAACGAGGTGATGGTCTCCACAGACGACGACGAAATTGCCGTTCTCGCAAAGCAGGCAGGCGCCTGTGTCCCTTTCCGCCGCTCTGCATCCGCCGCGGACGACTACGCGACGACTGACGAGGTGATCGCCGAAGTACTCGCCATGTACGAAACGCAGGGCCTCCGCTTCGATCGCTTCTGCTGTATTTATCCGACCGCCCCGTTTCTGACTGCGGAGCGTCTGCGGGAGGCAATGGCGCTGCTGGATACGCATGAATCCGTCATGCCTGTCGTCGCCTACTCCTATCCCCCGCAGCGCAGCGTCGTCATCCGGGACGGACGGCTCGTACGCCGTTTTCCGGAGTACCTGAACGCCCGCTCCCAGGATCTGGAGAGATTCTACCATGACTGCGGTCAGTTCTACGCCTGCCGCACCGACGCCTTTCTCCGCGCCCAGACGACCGACGTGGATGATCTCGTCCCTCTCATTCTCTCCGAAGCCGAAGTACAGGACATCGACACGATGGAGGACTGGGAGCTCGCCCAGGAGAAATACCGGAGACTGACAGAGCGGCAGAATCCCTGACCCGGCTCCTGATCACTGGAGGCGGTACATCCTCGCGCGCAGATCCCCCTCCAGATACAGCGTCTTGTACGGGCTGTCCGGATAGACGCCCAGAGACGCCGTCTCGAGTCCTCTGTCCGCGAACACTTCCAGATAAGAGACATCAAAGAGAAGTTCCGCCGCCACATCCCCCTCTGCCAGCCGGCGTGTCCGCGCCCTGCACATGATGTCTCTGGAAAAGCGGTCCGAGAATCCCTTTTCACCCGCCTCTGTCCGGTCTACCGTGATCCACTCCTTTTCCACAAGGATCCGCAGACGCTGCCCGCTCTCATTTTCCAAACGAACCTCCCCCTGCGTGCCGCTGATCTGCAGGCCGAAGCTCTCTGTCAGCAGCAGATCTCCGCTCGCCGCCTCCCAGCTGCAGGCGCGCAGATGATCAATTCCCACCAGCCTCTGTCTGAGCCGGTATCCCTGCGGCGTCCGCACCAGAGACAGCTCTCTCGGCAGCGTCATCATCCCGGAGTACTCTCCCGTGGGAACCGCCGCGGCGTATTCCGGATTCACGCCCCACGCAATAAAAACAGGTCTGTCGCAGTTTCCCCACGTCACCCCCGCGTAGCAGTCAAAGCCGAAATCCATCCACAGCGTTTCCTCCTGCCGCTGTGCCCGGAAGGTCTCCCCGTCAAAGTCTCCCACAAAATACTGCATACCGGGTTTTCCCTGCGGGCCGGAGGCCGTCATGCTGGCAAGCAGCACCCATTTCTCTTCCTCCTCACCCTCCGGCACCACCGGAAACAGATCCGTACACTCCCAGACCGCATCGACCTGATTCTCCTCTTTGCCGAATTCCCCTGTTTTCCGCCATGACTTCAAATCCTCGGACGCATAGAGAAAAGCGCGGTCCTCCGCCGCCAGAATCATACTCCAGCACTGCTTTTTCTCATTGCGGAACACCTTCGGATCGCGGAAATTGACGATGCCCGGATTCGCGATCACCGGATTTCCGTAATGCTTTTCAAAGTGAAGGCCTCCGTCCAGACTATAGGCAATTCCCTGCTCCTCTTTGTCCGTCTCCTTATTATGAATCGTATAGACCGCCACCATTGGGATGCGCGTTCCATCCCCGAAGCCGGAGGTGTTCTCCCGATCGTATGCCATACTCCCGGAGAAAATCATCCCCAGCTCATCCGGATACAGCGCGACGGGCAGATGTGTCCAGTGAAGCAGATCCGTACTCGAAGCATGGCCCCAGTGCATCGGGCCCCAGTATGTCCCATTCGGATAATGCTGATAATAGAGGTGCCACACCCCGTTTACACAGACCAGTCCGTTCGGATCGTTGTTCCAGTTCCTGACTGGCGTAAAATGAATCTTAGGTCTGAACTCTCTTTTTCCCGCTGTGCTCATCTTCTCTCCTTTGCTGTCGCCTGATTCCTGCTGCGATTCCTGTCCCGCTCTGGTCCGGCCCGCCGCATGGTCTTCCGCTCTGTTCCACTCCCGATTCGCTGTTTCGCCTTTCCGCCCTGCTTTCCACTCTCCGGCATCACGCCGCACCCGGAGCGCACTCTCATGACCAATACCAGTTTACTCCGCCTGCCGGTTCGTTGAAAATAGCGTCTTTTACCAAAACGCATAGATGTTTCGGTCATTTTATCTTATAATCTTATGATATCAGGGTCAAAAAGTTCTGATCCTGCCCGCAGGTAAGAGACTGATTGTATTTCCATCATGAAAGGATTCCCATGGACAAACAGATTCAGATCGGCAGCCATACGATTTCACAGACTTCTCCCGTCTTTATTGTAGCGGAGATGAGCGCCAACCATCTGCAGGATTACGACCGCGCAGTCGCCATTCTGCACGCAGCCAAAGAGGCCGGCGCTGACGCGATCAAGCTCCAGACCTATACGCCGGACACCATCACCCTGCAAAGCGACACCGCCTGCTTCCAGATCACAGGCGGCACCATCTGGGACGGCACCACGCTCTACAAGCTCTATCAGGAGGCATATACCCCCTGGGAATGGCACCCGCGCCTCATGGAGGAAGCCAAAAAGCTCGGACTTGTCTGTTTCTCCTCCCCGTTTGATCCAACTGCTGTTGATCTCATGGAACAGTGCGGAATGCCCGCCTACAAGATTGCCTCCTACGAGATCACCGATATTCCCCTGATCCGCCTCGCGGCCTCCAAGCAGAAGCCGGTGATTCTCGCGACCGGCGTCGCCAGAGAGAGCGATATCCGGCTCGCCATCGACGCCTGCCGCGCAGAGGGCAACGATCAGATCATGCTGCTCAAATGCGTCTCCGCCTATCCGACGCCCTATGAGGACGTCAACCTGAACACGATTCCCACTCTCGCCAGGGAATACGGCTGCCTGATGGGGCTCTCCGATCACACCATGGGCTCCGCGGTCGCAGTCGCCTCCGTCGCCCTCGGCGCGCGTATGGTGGAGAAGCACCTGACCCTGCGCCGCAGCGACGGCGGACCGGATGGAGCCTTCTCCATGGAACCGGAGGAATTCGCCCGCATGGTGCAGGACATCCGCATCGTCGAAAAAGCGCTGGGAAGTTCGCAGTACAAGCTGACCCCTGTACAGGAAACAGAGCGCGAGGGCGCCCGCTCCCTGTTCGTCGTCGAGGACATTCCGGAGGGCGCTCCCCTCACGCCGCAGAATATCCGCTCCATCCGCCCGGGAAACGGTCTTCCTCCCGTGGAATATGATCGCGTGCTCGGCAAAAAGGCCGTCCGCCCGCTGCACCGCGGCGAGCCGCTGCAGGAAGATGATTTCCGGTAATTTGCCGCCCCGCCATCCGGCGGCGGTTCCGGCGCAGGCTCTGCACTGTATTCCTGCGGTTCTGTCTCACCGGCAGAGCCGCAGGATTTCTTTTGCGATTTTCTGCGCTCCTCTGCCGTCTGTCAGGCATCTCATCTTTTCCGACTGCTCCAGCCGCAGCGGATAATCCCCGCAAAGCGCCGAGAGGCGGGCCGTAATTCTGTCAAACACTCCTATCCCGTGCCCTTTACCGGATTGCTCACCGCCCCGCGTTTCGCCACAGGCAGAATCCATCTGCCGCCGGGCCGCATCCCCCGTCTCACTCTCCCCGAAAGTCTCCTCCCTCACATCGCCCTCGTAAAATCCGATTCCCGCAGAGGCGAACGCCTCCGCCTCCGCGATCTGATTCTCCGCCATACTGTAGACAACACTAGGCACTCCAACTGCGCACAGCTCGTACAGCGTCGTGCCTCCCGCTGTCACCGCGAGATCACATTTCCGCATCAGTTCTGCCATATCAGACACATTCTCCCGCAGCCGCAGCTGCGGAACTTCCTCCGCCAGCTGCCTGAGCACGTCCCTGTCACGATTGAGACTTCCGATCACCACCTCCCACTCCAGACGGGAAAGCACCGGATCTGCCTCAAAGCGCCGCACCAGCGCCAGCGCAGCTCCGCAGGGGTCGGATCCTCCGGTGGAAACCAGAATCCGGGAGACGTTCTTCCGAATCGTGTAGGGCACAGCGGCAAACTGCGGGCGAAGCGGCGCAAATGACGGTCCGAGCAGCAGCGTGCGCAGTACTCCGGCCCCCGTTTCAGAATCATCCTCTTCACCGAATTCTCCCTGACCGCCCATCTCCTCCTGTGTCCGGTAAAATTGCTCCGGAATCACCACATCATAGTTGACGACGAGAGAAACCGGAGGATCAAATCGCAGCATATCGTCGAGATATCCCGTCGGAACCCGCGCCTGCAGAAACGAGAGATAGGATTCCGTCGCGAAATAGGAATCCACCAGTACGAAATCCGGCCTCGGGCAGCAGCACGGCGCGCTCCCTCCGTCCGTCCCCTCCCAGATCTTCTCCAGCGTCTGCCTCTCTCCGTCCGGATCATCAAACCGGCTCCCCAGCACACAAATTCCATCCGGCACATACGGCTCATAGGATCGCATGAACTGTTCCGCCAGCCTCTCGCTCCCGTGATCGGAGACAAGGAGCCATACTCTGGCTCCCTCCCTCTTCAACGCGGCCCCGATCGTCAGACACCGGACGAGGTGACCGGTCGCAATTTCTTCGTTTCCGTCGGCGCGAATCCAGATCACCGGAGTGCGGGAGCGCTCCTGCTCCCGCACCTGTCCCTTACCTCTATCTTTCTCCACGCTCTCACACCTCTTACTCATTTCTCTCTTTCTCCTCCCGCCTCACTGATCGCCTTCTCACAAAGCCTCCGGGAATTGCTTTCTCATACATCCTCAGAAAAACGTCTGCTTACGCGGCTTCTGAGAATCGCTTTCTCATGCCTCCCGCCCGCGCGCATTTCTCATTCCTGCTGTAAAAATTCAGGGCCAAAGCTCTCCGGCAGAAGCTGCGCCAGCGTCATAACACGGTAGTCTGACACACTCCGCGCCATAATCACCGGAAAGGTCTGGGGATCGCAGAATTCCCGCAGCACCTGCCGGCAGATTCCGCAAGGCGAGGGATACGTCTGTGCGCCGCCGCTCTCCCCCTTCTTCTCCTGATTTCCCGCTACAATCGCAAGCGCCGCAAATTCTCTGTGCCCTGCCACCACCGCCGTGAACAGGGCAGTCCGCTCCGCACAGACGCTCGCTCCATAACTCGCGTTCTCAATATTGCAGCCTCTCACCACGCTATGATCCCCGCACAGCAGCGCCGCCCCCACCGCATACCGGGAATAGGAAGCATAGGCACGCTCCTGCCCCGCAAAAGCCTCCGATATCAGACGCTCCGTCTGCTCCTGCGTGAGCTCTCCCGGCGTCGCGCACTCCTGCCCGTCTTCCTTCTCCATCCCCGGCCTCTCCGTCTCCCTGTGCCCCTCGCTCTCCTGTCGTTTCTCCATCCCCCTGTGTCCTTCATCCTCTGGCCACTTCTCCGCAGCCCTGTATCCCTCGCTCTCCGTCCTCTTCCCGCCCTCATGATCCTGTTCCAGTGCTCTGGCGAGCCGGTATCCCGCTTTCATCCCGCTCTCGAAAAAGAGTTCGTCGTGAAAAGCAGCAAACGCGTCGATCGCATGGAACAGATCGTCGTCCTCCCGCCTGACGCCGGGACAGAGCTGTTCCAGCTGTCCGTAAAATCGCTCATAGGACTCCTCCGCCCTTTTCCGTTCCTCGGGCACCGTGCCCTCTTCCGTATCGATCCCATAGAGCAGATACTGTTTCAGATTTCCGAATTCCGCCCTGTTTACGATCGAATCCCTTTTCCTTATTTCCCCCATATCGTCCTCCGCTTCCCTTTCCCTTCTCCTTTTTACGCCATCCGTCAGCCAATCAGTGCTGACTGACCGCAGTGTCCGTTCTCTTCAGTTTTGTCAAAACCTCTCTCCGGTAAAGAATCTCCGCTTCGCGGTTTGGAATCCTGATCCAGCATCTCCTGCTCCCGTCCTTCCCTTCCCTTCTCTCCGTCTGCGTCACGTAGCCCGCCTCCAGCAGAAGCCGGCACACTACATCCGTTTCCAACTCAGTCTCCAGTTCTCCCCCCTGCAGCAGAGCTTCCAGCCTCGCTGCCTCCTGCGCGGATGCCTTTCCCAGAATCCGGCTCAGAAAAACATCCGCTTCCGCCCTCTGCCGATACACGCCCGGCTCCGCTCCCGATGCAAAATAGTTGATCACCGACCACGGATGATACAACTCCGTTCGCCCTGAAAGAAATCCCCCGTACCATTCCCTGACCTGCTCCAGTTTATCCGGATGGCCGCAGTACATGGCAATCCGTTCCACCTCTTCCTGTGTAAACCCGAAGAATTCCGCAAACGGCTCCTCCCACACCGGAAAGCTGCGAATATGATACAGCCCCTCCAGCCCGCTCTCCCCGCATGCAGGTATTTCTCCCGCCAGAAATCCGTATGCCATATGCGGATTATCCTTAAACGTCTCTGAAAAGAACGCCCCCAGAAACGGAAGCGCCTCCGTCTCAAAACCACAGCGGTATCCCTGCAGAGCCGGAGCATCATACGCATCAATCATAATCACGACCGGGCGTTCATACTGTTCCCGCAGCATCATCGAGAGCCGGAATGCCGCGCTGGAGAGCTCCGCCACTGAGAGATCTCCCTGCGCCGCCGCTTCAAAATACCGCTTCTCATACCGCGAGAGCCGTCCGCTCTGTTCCAGTTCCCGGTGACGCTGGTATTCCTGTGCGATCACCATCCGCAGCTTGTCCAGACAGTCCCCCCACGCCGGAAAGCGAACGGATTTAAAACTCAGGAAAATTACGGGATACGCGCCCTGATACGCCCGGTATTCCCTGTCTGTCCTCCGGATCTTCTTCTCTGCAAACAGATCCTCCCCGCTCCCCTCAGAGAGTTCCAGATAACGCCTCAGCATATCCATATTCATCGTCTTGCCGAATCCTGCCGGCTGTGCAAACAGAGTGACCGGAGCCCCCTCCTCCATCCATGTCTGCAGCAGCGACGTCTTGTCGATATAAAAGAAATCCCGCACTGTACGGGCAAAATCACTCATTCCCGCCGGAAGTACCCGGCGGCGCTCCGGCGGCGCCGCGCCGCGGACAGCACAGTGCGGCACAGACTCTGCCGGAATCTCCCAGCGCCCGTTATCCCGCTGTCTTGCCCCCTCTATCTTCCCTTCTTTGCACAGCTTCTGTAAATAACGCGGTGTTTTCTCACAGAGTTTCGAAGCCTCCGCTACCGTAATATATTCCATCCGCATCCCCCGCTTTCTGAGTTCTGTCCGATCCGCCCGAATTCATCTGGCACTGCCTGTATGACTCCGCCTGCTATCATCTGACGTCTCTGATACCGTCTTCCTGCTCTGTCTTCTTATTCTACCATGTGTTCGCGAATAATTCCACTTTATTTCGCATTTTCTTTATTTAATTCGCGAACTTATTTATTTTAGTTCGCGTTCTGCATCACATCCATTTTATTTCCATACGAAAAATTCCGTCTCCTCAGGAATCGGCGGCAATTCCCGCTTTGTCCGTGCAAAAGAACGGCGGCAAAACAAATATCCCCAATTTTCCGGAATCCGCGTCAGCTGCCATTCTGCCTATACCAAAAGAGCGTCCCGGAACACTCCTCTTCCGCAACGCTCTTTCTTTTTATAATTTATTCCTCAAATTTACTCCAATAATCGTTCCGGGATCACCGCAGCCGTCACCTGCGAAATCAATTTCCCGATTCCCTCTTTTATCTCTGCCTTTTTCTGTATCTGAATCAGGCGACAGGCAATCCCGGTTGCCCTATTCTCAGTCGTCTACGTCAAAGTTCTCCAGAACGCTTTTCTTCTTCGCCGGCTTCACGTCGCCGTGCCGCACCTGCAGCATCGTAAAGAATGCAGCCATCGAGAATGCCAGCGCATACGGAAACAGCGTCGCATACGAAATATGTTCAAGAAGAAGACCCGAGAAGATCGGCGTGAAAATCTGCGCCGCCATCGAGAACGTGTAATACGTCCCGGTGAACTTGCCGATGTCCGCCCCCTTGCTCATCTCCACAACCATCGGATAAGAGTTCACGTTAATGGACGCCCAGCCCACGCCGATCAGCGCAAAGGCCCCATTGATCCACGGCTCATACGTCTTTGCGAAAATCGCCGCAAAATAACACAGGCTCATCAGCACGATACCGATCAGAATCGTCTTTTTGCGTCCGATCCTGCTGGAAATCTGTCCGATCGGAATGTAGCTGATAATCGCCGCCACCGTCGCAATCATCAGACAACTCGCAAATCCGCCGTCCGTCAGTCCCCACACATTGTTCGCATATCTGGAGAAGGCAGTCGTGACCGCGTTATATGCCGTAAACCACAGAAAAATAGAGACGAGCAGAAACGCCATGCTGCGCCTGACTTCCGGAGCCATAGCACGGGCAGGAGCCGGATTTGACTCCTGCGCCTCGCTCTCCGACGCCGAAAGACCGTTTGCCTTCTCGTACTGTTCGACCTCCTGCGCCACCTTCTCCTTGACCCTGCGCTCCCGGATCGTCAGTACGAGAATCAGAACCGCGACCGCCATCAGCGCCGCCACGCTCACGAACAGAGGCGTGTAATTCATACGGCCCGCCGCGCCCTCTGCCTCCGACGCCTGCGAATAGGTCAGCGTCGCGTTGCGGTCGCCGACGAGCAGCTGAATCATGATCAGCGAGTAGACGCCTCCGACCGCGCCCATCAGATTGATGATCGCATTTCCCTTGGAGCGCAGCGTATTCGGCGTCAGATCCGGCATCAGCGCTACAGCAGGAGAGCGGTACGTCCCCATCGCCACCAACAGCAGGAACAGCGTCACGATAAAGAGCGGCAGATTCGCGCTCCGGTCCGCCGCCGCCAGCAGCATGTAGAAACAGACCGCCAGCACCGTTCCAACGACGATAAACGGCATTCGTTTGCCGAACCGGGTGTCCACCTTATCGGAAAGAGCGCCGAATACCGGCAGCAGTACGATCGCAAGGACATTGTCCATCGCCATCAGCACGCCCGTCACCGTCTCTCCCAGACCGAACGTATTCTGCAGCATCAGCGGTATGATATTGTCATACGTCTGCCAGAAGGCGCTGATCGAGAGAAAGGCCAGTCCGATTAAAAAAGTTCTCCTGTAATTAAGTTTCATGAAAATCCCCATTCCGGAGCGATCCTCGCGACGGGGCGACGCAAATGTCCGATTTGCGTCTGCCATCTTCGATATTTGTGACGCTCCAACACAAATATCGGTGCAAAAAATAAGCTATCAGGCTTATTTTTCGCACTAATCCCCCTCTGCTGTATTCTGCTCCCGCCCCGCTGTACCTATAGTCCTCACGGAGCCCCCGTCTTTGTGTTCCAGTATACCACAGCACCCGGCGCGTGAATACCGAGCACCGGAATTTTAACGCACCGGTGACTCCGTTCTGCCGCTCCTCTGTTGTTGACTCAGCGTTGACTTATTCTGTGAATCCTGACTTCCGTCGTTTCTCTCAAAACCTAGCACTCAGACATCTATCAGAGCA
>JAUNGV010000071.1 GCA_030524225.1 Eubacteriales bacterium | reverse complement strand
CCTCATTCGTTTCTTCCGCATTCGTTTCCTCAATGATCGCCGCCTCTGTTTCCTCCGTTTCACTCTGGCCGCATGCCATAAGACCGAGCAGCGCCAGCATCAGCAATGCGCTGAGTTTTTTCTTCATTCTGTAACCTCTCTTTCTCTGTCTTTCATGGATCCCTTCTCTTTCTTCTTGTTCCGGATCATAAAGTCGATGCTGTCCAGCAGCTGCTGTTTTTCATGGATATTTTCCAGCAGGCTGCTGCGGTGTTTCCGCAGCATTCGGATCTGCACGGCGGATGTCCAGTCCGCCTTCTGCTTCTCTCCCAGCATCAGATACTGTTTCGTTTCTTCCCGGCTGAACCCGGCCCGCATCAGCGTACCGATCAATCCGAGCGTTTCCAGATCCGCTTCCGTGTAGACTCCTGTCTCCGTCAGTGTTCCGGCTCCCGACAGTCCGCTGGAAAGGTAGACCTCCAGCTGCTCGCCGGATATCCCGTATCTTCTTCCGGCCGTCTCCAATGTCATCTCATCACCTTCCTTAAAACCCGGCCTCTGCAGAAAATTCTCATTCCCGCGTTTTCCGCCTCAAAATAAAAATGTGAATGTCAACAGGGAAATCCGCTTCCCCCGTGACACTCACATCGTAATTCGTTTTCTTCTCTATGTAAAATACTTAGTCTTTATATAAAAATATACAGATTTTGTATACTTTTATGTGTCGAAACTCCCGAAGCTCCAAACTCCAAACTTAAATATCAGAAACTGCCAACCTCTCCAGAAACTCCTGTTCCTCGCGGCCCCCTACTGCAGCATCGAAGTGATCCCTGCAGATGAACGCCCTACAAAAAGGCCCTCAAAAATTCCAGAAATTTCCCTGCGGCTCCCGAATGGGGCTGAAATTTTTTCCATGCGAGCACGGACGTCATCGAGAGCTCCGGCTCGACCGGACGGAACACAAACCGCTCCCCTTCCAGCCTGCTGATCGCGCCCTCAATCGTAAGAAGAGGCGCAATGCCCTGATCGGTCAGCCAAATCGCGTTGTCCACAATATTATAGTACGCAAAAATATTCAGCTGGGAAAATTCAAGTCCCAGCCAGCTTTCCAGTTCCTTTTGTATGGAAAGCCGGTCCGTCACAGCCAGAGGCGTGGTCAGAAGGTCTTCCCTTGTGATCTTCTCCCGGCCTGCCAGAGGATGATCATACCGCATAAAAAGTCCCCAGCGCTCTCTCTCCTTCATCCGGATATAATCAAACCGGGTCACGTCGATGGGTTCCAGCAGGAGCCCGAAGTCGAGCAGTCCCTGTTCCAGCCGCTCCTTGACGTGATCGGCGCTGTTGGTATAGATCTGATACTGCACGTTCGGGTATTGCTCCCGGAATGCCTCCATGATTTTCGGCAGAACCTGTACCGCCAGAAGACCGCCGCTTCCGATGGAGATCACGCCTCCCACCTCGGACTGCTGCTCGATCTCCTGCTCGATTTTGCTCAGCAGCTCATTCATTTCCTCCGCACGGCGGCGCAGCAGGATCCCCGCCTCAGTCAGAGACAGGTGCTTTCCTCTGATAAAAAGCTGCGTTCCCAGTTCCTCCTCCAACTGCGCCATCTGCCGGCTCAGCGTCGGCTGCGTAATGTGCAGCGTATCCGCCGCGCGGGAAATATTCTCCTCTCTCACAACTGCCAGAAAGTATTGGAGCATCCGAAATTCCACAGGCTTATCCTCCCCCTGATCCACGAAAACAATTTTCGTCCCCCGGTCCGCGCCGGGTAAAAGCCCATTCCGATTTTCTTTAAAATATCACAATACTTTCAGGAATACCAGCGCCAAACAGCTCCGATCTCTTGGCCCCCGCTCTCTAACCGGCAAGTCCGGTCTCTGAAAGCCATGACGCGATCTCTTCGCTGAAATCCTGGCTGGCGGTTCGCAGCGTCAGACCATCCAGTACCGCAGCGTCCGGCACAAGAGATCTGATATTGTCGACACTTTCGCCCACCCCGGCTCCCAGTGTGGTGCAGAAAGGCACAATCGTCTTGCCGGTAAAATCATACTCTTCCAGAAATGTGCGGATTGCCATCGGCTCCTCATACCACCAGATCGGATAGCCGATAAAAATCGTATCATACTGCTCCATATTCTCCACATGGGTGGAGAGTTCCGGACGGGCGTCAGCGCGATTTTCTTCCCCTGCGATCTCCGATGCCTCTCTGTGCAGAACCGGATAGACTTCCACCGTGTGAATCGCAAAGAGATCCCCTCCCGCCTGCCTCTGAATCTCCATCGCGGCAGATTCTGTATTGCCGGCGGCCGGTGTCGCATGTGTGGAAGCGTCGGCCCCCTCCGGTACAATATCAATCAGCGAAAAGTAGGCGATGAGCGTTCCGCTGCCCTCTGCATCCTGCGTTGTCTGCATAACAGACTCCTCCTGCGTCTCCTGATTTTCTGCGGTTTCAGGAATGGACACCGCGCTTTCAGCCTCCTCTTCGGACACTGCTGCGCTCTCCTCCACAGACGCTGCCGAAAATTCTGTCTGATCCGCGGACACGGCGATTTCTGCTGCGGCAGAATCTGTACCTGCTGTCGCCTGCCGGCTTCCGCAGGCAGCCAATACCACAGAAATCCCAAGCAGCAGACAGATCGATAAAAGTCGTTTCATAGATTTGACCTCCACCGTAAAATATTTCTGACCGGATCGCCGAAGCCCGTGTCACCGAAAGTATCCGATCACAGCGTTCTCTTACATTCGGCCCCGGTTTTATCAGCTTTTATTTTACAGGCAACGTTTTGAGAGATCCAATACCTGAATCATATGCAAAAGTATCCGGAATCTGTATACTTTTACAGTCTGACCGGATGATCTGACCACTTCTGACCGCTGCGCCCGTTCCGTCCGCCTGTCCACTGCAAACCGGCTGACCGGACAGATGCCGGAGACCATCATCGTATCCATCATTCCCACCACCAGATTCAGCGCCAGTTCCGCCATCAGCGGAAGGATCAGTTTCTGCAGATCCCTGTTTGTAAAAAGCCTCTCCTGCTGTTTCATTGTCTTTTCGCTCTCTCCCGATCCGGGTGCTCGCCCGACCATCCGGCCTGCGGCATCGTCGCCAAGCGATCCATGTCCTCCCCGGTAATCGCAAAATCAAAGATTCTCTGATTCTCCGCCATTCTCTCCGGAGACGACGCTTTGGGAATCGGAATCACGCCGCGCTGAAACGCGTACCGCAGGCAGAGCTGCGCAATACTCACGCCGTATCTCTGCGCCATTTCCTTTACAAGCGGTTCCCCGGAGAGCCGCCCTCTCCCCAGCGGGCTCCACGCCTGCACGCGAATACCGTGCTCTTCGCAGTATCTGACTGCGGCCTCCTGCGAATATCCCGGATGGAATTCCAGCTGATCCACCATGGGCGCAATGCGTCCTCTCTCCATGAGATTTTTCATATGATGCGGCAGAAAATTGCTGACTCCGATCGCCCGCACCTTTCCATTCTGATACAGTTCCTCCATAGCCGCCCATGTCTGCGCGTCCAGCTCCTTCCAGTCCTCATAGTCCGGCACAGGAAGCGGCCAGTGAATCAGGTACAGATCCAGATAGTCCAGACGCAGACGCTCAAGTGAAGCCGCAAAAGCCTCTTTGACCTGCTCATATCCCATCTCGCTTTTCCATGCTTTCGTTGCAATGAAAAACTCCTCCCGCGGTATCCCACTCTCCGCAATCGCCTCTCCCAGTGCCTCCTCTGTTCCGTAGAACGACGCTGTGTCAAAATAACGGTATCCCGCTCTGATCGCCTCCCGCAGCACCGCTCCGTCCCTCTTCTCGTCCATCGTTTTGTACGTTCCGAATCCCAGAACAGGAATCGCAACGCCATTGGCCAGTGTATACGTCTTCTGCATGCTCTCTGTCATTTTCTCCTCCATGTCACAGCACTCTTTGTTCAGAAACCTTGCGTCCGAACACAGTTCTAATCTTCTCCTTCCGCATCGTTCTTCCACCAATCCTATCAGCAAACCACTGTTTCTAGAAAATCAGCGGCTCCTCTACTTTAATTCCCCTGCTCACTCCCACCTGCTCCACCTTAGCCCGGTGTTTTCCTCCCAGATGATAAAAACGCAGACTGTCTGTCTTCTCATCAATCAGCTCTGTCAAGCTGTTCTTGAGCAGTACATACTGCGCCGGATCCAGCACACACTCAAAGACCGAATTCTGTACTCTCGTCCCGTAATTCACACACTGCTTCGCCACTTTGCGAAGCCGCCCTTTCCCCGCCGGTGTCTCTGTATTCACATCATACGTAATTAAGATCAGCATACCTTCCTCTCATTTCCAGAAAAACGGCGGATACTCGTCAAGATCGCCCCGCAGAAAACGGGCCAGCAGCAGTGCCTGCACAAATGGAACCATCCCCCACTCCACTTTCTCTTCCAGATAGGGATGTGTAATTACCTCTTTTTTCCGCATCTGCCACTCTGTCAGAATACGCTTTCGCGCCTCCTCACTCATCAGAACGGCGCCGTCCTCTTTCTGTGTGAAATCTCCCGCCGTCACCATTTTCTTATTGATCATAGTCAGAACAAAGCGATCTGCCAGAACCGGGCGCAGTTCCTCGATCAGATCCAGCGCCAGCGAGACTCTGCCCGGCCTGTCCGTGTGCAGGAATCCGACATAGGGATCCAGCCCCACCGTTTCCAGCGCCGAGGCAGTCATGGTGGTCAGCAGCGTATACACGAACGAGAGCATGGCGTTGACCCGATCCAGCGGAGGTCTCCTGCTCCTGCCATGAAACACAAAACTCTTTTTCTGCTGCAGAATCAATTCGTTGAATATGGAGAAATAAACGCTCGCCGCCTCTCCTTCCAGCCCTCGCAGTTCCTCCGGAGACCCGCACTGCGCAATGCGTCCGAGCGAGTTCTGCAAAAAACCGGACGCCGTTTTGACCCTCTGTGCGTCCAGCTGCATCTCATGATCCCGCACCGCCCTCTCCAGCACCCACCGTGCATTATACACTTTTCCCAGAATACAGTTTCTGGCGATCGCCAGACTCTCTTGCCTGTCTTCAGAGAGACAGTACTGCCGCTTGCGCAGGAGTACGTTACCGTGCACGCCTCCCGTCACACGCGCCAGAAATTTCCCCTGCGGCGACAAAAAGCACAGAGAAATGCCGCGCGCCGCACAGCCTCCCATCAGGCCGGGACTTACGCCGCGGTATCCAAAGCAGACGATCGCCTCCAGATTGTGAAGCGGTATCCTGCCTTTTTCCCCTTCTCCTTCTAAAATAACGACGTTCTCTCCGTCCAGTGCGAGGTAACTGTCCGGAGAGGTCACATAAAGCGTATTCAGCAGTTTTTTCATTTCAGCTCCATGATGCAGTTTCTCCGGAATTGATCATTCTTCCGGATCGCAGCGCTGCGCCGCTACTCTTCTGTAATTTTCCGTTGAATATATCCGTGAACCTCCGGGGATTTTCCCAGTCTCGGCAGACAGAGATCCCGGAGGGAACAGGCATTGCAGCTTTTGGACCATTTGACCCGCGGCGTATATTTTTTCCGGTACAGATCATGCATTTCCAGCAGTATCTTCCTGACGCTCTGCCTGAGATCTTCCGTAATCTCCTCGCTTTCCCTGCGTCTGGTCTGCGCATAATACAGTGCTCCCTCCCGGATCTCTGTCATCATCATCTCTTCCAGACACATGGCCTGCGCCGTCAGCTGCAGAATATCAGCCTCGCTCTCCTTGGGCGCTCCTTTTTTATACTCTACCGGATAAATCTGAAAAAGTCCCCTGTGTCCATGGAGAACCGCTCCCTCTTCGGATCGGTGAAACTCTACGATATCACAGATTCCACTGATTCCCAGCGTTCTGGAAAAAACAGGCAGATTCCTGCTGATCAGCACATCTCCCCTCTTCTCCCGCAGATAGGGATCATGTGCCCGCTTATGAACGAGCTCTCCTTCCACTGTGCGCTCATTCTCCGCCCACTGCTGCTCGATATGGATCAGTGCCCACTGCCTCCTGCAAAAGGCAAAATGCTGAATCCCTGACAGCATGAGAAATTCTTCCTCCCGATACTCCATGCGCCTCCCCGTTGTCCTACTTCTTTCTGATCAGCTCCACTGTTTCCGGAATCTGATCCTGCAGAATCTCCACCGTATAATCCGAATAGCTGCGCGGATATTCCACCCCTTCGTTCCGCGTCACCTTTACAGCGTCGAACAGCCGGTAGGCGGGGCAGTCCCCCAGTTCCCTGCTGTGTTTAAAGACAATGAGTTCCCGTACCGCCATTTTCCCGCGGGCCGCCGAGTGGTCGATCTCAAACATATTCAGAATCGCCTCCCACAGCAGTTCCAGATCCTCCTCTGAAAATCCGGTTACCTTCCGGGCAAGATTCGCGGACACATATCCCTCCGCCCGGTACAGGCCGTACGGCACAATATTCTTTCGTCCCATTTCGGTCTGCTTGTTCTCCGCGTCTTTCTCCGTCGTGATCGCAACACGTGTGATCGTCACTTCCTGCGTGATGATCGGATCCACGCTCCTTGCAAAACTCATCTGCACCGGCCCGCGCACCTGCCCACAGTTCAGCTTCGCCTTGACAAACGTCGTCATCACCGCGCCGAACGTGCGGATATCAAAGAAATTGCGGCACATAAAATCACGCACTTTCAGATCAACATCCGGATCCGTCTTTTTCAGTTCTTTGAACTTCCCCTCCAGAGAGTCCTTGTCGTCCGCCCCGATCCCGAGATAGGCGCAGGCCTCCCTGTCGCTCACATTCAACGGCACTTCCTGCCGGATATAGATCCTGTAGCCCGGCTCATTCTCTTTGACCGCATCCACATAATTTCGGATTTTGCGCTTCAGACACACATCCGTCACGATCCCGTACCCGCTCTCCGGATCTATTCTCGGCAGATTCCCCGCATCCGGATCACCGTTGGGATTGCCGTTCTCCACATCAAATAAAATCACGAATTCATATCTGTTTTTAATCGCTTCCCCCATCTCTTTCCTTTCTGCCGCAGGCTGATCTGCGGCTCTGTAGCACAATCTGCGATTGGTTTTCGATTCGTATCCGAAAGAATGCTCTCAGGCAGCTTTTCGTCCCTTCCCCTTCTGCCGCAGGCTGATCTGCGGCTCTGCAGCGCAATCTGCGATCGGTTTTCGATTCATGTCCGAAAGAATGCTCTCAGGCAGCTGACATTCCCGCATCATGCCTCTGCATCATCCGCCGAAGGCGCTTGGGTCTGTTCTGCCTCAGTCCCCTTGTTCTTCTTTTCAAAGCGCTTCTGTCTCTGATGATAGTATCCCAGTATGAACATCCCCTGCTCCTCCAGAGCGAGCTGCTTCGGGCAGGCAAACGCCTGCTCATCCGCCACCGTCAGATTTCCCTGCAGCTGCATCAGCAGTCTTTCATAATGAATCACCCTGCCCGCACCGAGTTTCCGGATATGGCTGTTTTTCAGCTTGAACAGAATCGGAAAAATAGCGGCCGGCGTCGCGCAGGCAGCATTAAAATACCGGTCTGTGATCGTCGCGTTGATGCCGGGATTGGCATCCTCCTGGATCGCCTCCAGAACCGCGAACTCCCGCCCCAGCGTATAGGCGACATTCTTACTGTTTTCATTCAGTGCCACTGTAAGTTCCTCCTTTTCCCCCAATCCGCTTCGCAGCAGATACGCCTTGATGATCGCCGCGCGTCCCCTCGTAATTTTACAACTGTAAGAATCCGCATCGTCCTGCTCCGCACGGATTCGCGTCAGCACCGCCTCATAGAGCATCGGCGGATACGGAGCCCCCGAGATGATCGACCGGTACAGCGCTGCCGCCAGATTGGGCAGCGGCTTTTTATCCCGGGACTTCCTGTTCACCGTCTCCTGCAGCAGATGCCATATGCCCAGATAATTCAGCGTATCAGCCGCCGGTCTGACAATCTCCATGCGCGCGTAATGCTCCCTGATATGGCGCAGGATACTGCCAAAGCTGTCCTGATAGAAGAAGCGCACCGCGATGCGGGCCGCATTGGGGGCCAGTCCGAGAATATAGAATCTCTGATTCGGGTCCAGATCCTTTTCCACACCCTCCACATCCACGGCGCGGTGCGCCGCCAGATTTTTGAAGAGACCGTCCACAATTTCCTGATTGTCCGCCGACGGCTCCATGGCACAGTCGTACGCATCCTGATAAATTTCCTCGCCGTCCTCTGCCCACGAAACAATCGTCATATCGCCTACGCCCGTCGTGTGCTTTCTGTCCGAGAGAAGATAATTGAGAGCCGTCGTGTACGCATACACGGCATACTCTCCCACCGGCGCATTGAAACTCTGCTCTTTTTCATAGGAAGTGAACGAGGGAGCGTTAAAGGAAACGAGTGCCGCACCGCTCGACTGTGCCCCTGCCACCCCCTTAATCATTCCGTGCAGCCGTGCAATTTCCGTCTGCTGCCCGGTCACAAGACAGATTCCCTGTGCCCCCTCGGACTGAACTCTCGGGCGATTCTCCCACGCCTTTTGCACCTCCGGATCTTCCTGTGCATAGATTCCGTCCACCTCAAAAATCAGGTTGCCTCCCTGCAGAATTTCCTCCAGGTCCTCCGCCAGAGCCGGGGAGACAGCCGCCTCTTCCGGCTGCCATGTATCAAAAAAACGGAGCACCGCACGGGCCGCTGTACCGCCTGCCCCGTCCAGAATCTCATGATGCCTCTCCCTCGCGCTGACAAAGCACTCTCTGGTGCGCTCCGGCTTTCCCTTATTGTCAATCCCCAGCAGATAGCTGGAATTGTCACAGAGAAAATTTGCCGAGACGCCGGAAGATCGCCCCACCATCTGCGGCACCATGATTTCCTGCGGTACCCACGCTGTCTTTTTCCCTCTGGGCACCTCCTGCTTCAGCGGAATCACCCGTTTTAAACAGCCGTCCCCGCCGAGCTCCAGCACAAAAGAAACTTTCGCGCTGCACCACCCCGGACTCGTCACCTTACCGAGACGCTGCAGCGCCTCATAATAGCGCACCAGAGACTGCAGAATCATCGCAGCACCTCCTGTCCCCGCACATCCAGAATCCCGTCGTGCAGAACAGCGCGGAAAAACATCGGCACAATCCCCCCGCCCTCCGCATCGGAATAATCGAGATCATACAGCATAAACCCCAGATCCCTCTCTCCCTCATAAGCCGTCCGCTCCGGCAGCTCCTCGCACAGCGCAAAATTCGCCGGGAACTCACGGCAGCCAAAATAAGGCATGTGGTAGCACTCTCCCCGCCGCAGCCGTCGCATCGTGATGTCCTTGAACTTGCCCGGATTGTCACTCGCACTGGCCCGCTCCGTCATCTCGAAATGCGCCTCAATCACATATTCCACATCCTGCAGCAGCAGGGAAGCCCGCTGTACGATCTCATTCTGTGCGTTCAGGGAAATCTCCCTGTCCGCACCGTTCATCACCTGAAGGGCAGCTGTCCCCAGAACCTTGCTCTTGACCTCGTTGCGCCGCACGCTCGTAAATTGGATCGGTTTCATGACGAAAATCCGATCGACTACCCATCTCATTCCCGGATGCCAGTAGATCGCCTCCAGAATCCCCCGCGCCGCCGACGGTGTAATCATATCGTAGCTGCAGCGCTCCACCTTCATCTCCGGTCTGGTAAAAAGCGCGTACGGCCCCCAGACCCTCACTCTCACTCCCTGTGGCATATTTAATCTCCATTCCGGAGCGTCCCTCGCGTCTGCCATTATAGCAAAATCTTTGATTTTGCGTTGTGATTTGTGACGCTCCGACACAAATCTCGGGATTGAAAAATAAGCTATCAAGCTTATTTTTCAATCTACTTCCTCTATTTCGCAGCTGGTCTGCGGCTCTGCGGACATTCCCCATGCAGGCGGTTTCTTACCTTTTCCCACCCGGCTGTTCCGCTCACAGGTGACTCTATTGCACCTCTGTAGGATTCCGCGATATCTCCGCGCGGAATTCAGCAAAAAACAGCCTCTCCACGCTTCGCTTTCAGCGACAGCCCCCGCTCCTCGGTGTACAGACTTCTGTCCCGCAGAACATAAATCCCCGGCGCAATCTCCCGCAGCAGCCCCGCTCCCATCATGGCATCAAAATCTTTCTCAAACACATCGACACTGTACATTCCGGCCTGCCGTATGAGCGCTCTCGAATACTCGCCGTACCCGATTCTCTCCGCAATCCCCTGCGCCGCCTCCTCCGTATCGATCAGCACCGGCTTCGTCCGCTCCTCAATCATATGAAAATCTTCTCCCACATCGGCAAACGGAAAATGCATTGTCCGCATTCCCTCTTCAAACCGCTCCACAATATTGGAAATGTCCGTTGCGTCTGCCTTGTAACGGTACAACCGGCGAAAATATTCACTCACCGCCTCCAGGCCTATGAAATCCTCACACGTTTCAGCCACCTGCTGCGCGGCCCGGATTGGCAGCGCCAGTTCCCTTGGAACTGCAAAGCCCTCCTCTTTTTCCAGCGTAAAGACAATCGTCCGACTCTCCTGCCGGTTTCTTTTTCCCTCTCTGTTGCACCGCCCCGCCGCCTGCGTCACGCTGTCCTGTCCCGCCAGTTCCCGGAACACCGTGCCAAAATCCACATCCACGCCCGCTTCGATCAGACTTGTCGAGATCAGAATACAGGTTTTCCTTGCTCTCAGTTTCTCTTTTACCTGTTTCAGAACCCGTTTTCTGTGTGCCGGATACATTAGCGTGGAAAGACAGTAAACCTCTCCGCACTCCTCTCTCAGTCTCTCATAAATATGCTGCGCCCGCTTCCGGCTGTTCAGGATACAGAGAATCTGGCGGGGAGGCTTCTCTCCTTCTGTGCCCAGCAGTTCCCGGATGAGCGACTCCTCAGAAATCTTCCCTCTCATTTCCACTTCCGTGCGTCTGAAAAAGGCGAACTGTTCTTCCGGATCCGGACAGATCTCCCTCGTTTTCATTCCGTCCGGCAGGAAATTCCCGAGCGCCGGCTGCGTCGCTGTGCACAGTACCGCTGTACAGTGATAGTTCGCAACCAGTTCTCCGATCACACGCACACAGGGTTTCAAATAAGAAACCGGCAGCATCTGCACCTCATCGAAAATCACAACGCTCCCGGCAACATTGTGAAGCTTCCGGCATCTGGATGGTTTATTCGAAAAAAATGACTCAAAGAACTGCACATTTGTCGTTACCACAACCGGCAGATCCCAGTTCTCGGAAGCCAGCTGAAAGTATTCCAGTTCCTCCGAACGCTCAGGGTCGTCATAAGAGACACCGCTGTGATGTTCCAGTACATTTTCGTTTCCTACGATATCCCGGAACACCTGCGCATTCTGCTCAATAATACTCGTGTACGGGATCACATAGATGATCCTCTGCAAATGGTGTTTTCTGGCCTGCTCCAGTGCAAATGCCAGGGATGCCGTCGTCTTTCCACCGCCTGTCGGCACTGTCAGAGTATACAGCCCCTGTGCAAATTCCCGTCCCGCCGCCATACACGCATTCAGGATCATCGTGCGCCGTCCGTTAATCGTATGACAATCCGCATTTGTCCGCCAAGGCTCAATATGACGGCACAGCTTCTCGTATAGGACCTCGATCGGTTCACCGCTCCCCCGTCTGCTCTGTCCATCCTTCATAAAGGCTTCCGTGTCCAGATAATCCGCGTCCACCAGACAGGAAAAGAGCATCCGGATAAAAAACGAAACTGAAAATCCTCTCCTCTCAAGCAAACGGATCTCCAGCCGCTTTGGAAATTCCGGAAAGGTAATCTCCTGTTCATAGGCAGCGTAAGGCTCTACCTTTTTCTTCTGACGCCCGATCAGCGTCGCACCGTCCGCATCATTCGCCGAGGTTCCCCCATTCGGGAGCCCCGCGTGATGACCGGCTACCACATAGGCCGCAGGGTAATTCTTACGCTTCAGCAGTTCCTGCGTGCCCGCGCTGGAGTGATCCACCTTGGGTCCGCCATGCAGTCTCTTCTGAAATCCTCTGGTCCATTTCCCGATATCGTGGATCAGACCGACATCATATCCCCATTGCCCGCAATCAAATACAGAAGCGAAACGTTCCGCCAGCTGCGCCGTTCCCCACGCATGCTGCGCCGCCGTCTGATATCTGTTCCTGTCCTCACTGACATGCGCGTAGAAAACATCGTCTGAAAACCGATTCTGTTCCGCTGCGCCTCGCTCCATACATTCGCCTCCCTGCTTTAAGAAATTCATTCACTTCAGAACCACACCTAAGTGCCCTGCGCTCTCCTACAAATCTACACCAGGCGGACACTCGCCATACCATTCTGGTCGGTAATACTCCATCCGCTTATTTTCTTTGAGACAAGTTCTCAGCAAATCAAACAATTCTTCGATAGTACACGCATTCCACGCCGAAAAATCATCCCAATCAATACTTCCAAATTTCTCAATGTACTGATCATAAAGATCCGTGAGTTCTGCAAATTCCTTATCCGGCTTTTCATGTTTGGCGTGCAGCGGATCCCTGAATACTGATCCTTTTCCCATTGCCTTTTTCTCCTTAATAATTTAGTCCGCGGCACCCGCAGGGGTGTCGACGACGATGCCAGCCCCAGCGTCCTGGGACATTTATCATTTCAATCCACGACACCCGCAGGGGTGTCGACCCATTTCCGTTATTTCTGCGTACACCTCCTCTCCATTTCAATCCATGTTGTCCCCATCAACCGAATCTCCGGATGACACAAAGCCGCCTTGGCGTTCCCTTTTAAGTAATACTTTACCACAGCGAAGAGAGCTGTGTCTAACCGACTTCACAGTATTTGCTTCTTCTTTTACTCTCCCCACATTCCAAGCCTCTGCTTCATCACTATTCCTGACCGAAACTGAATTTCCAGCGTATTCTCGTCCACCACTTTGAGTGTTTGTAGCAGACGTCTTACCAGATCATCATCGTATTCCCTGCTCAGCCTTCTGCTGTTTCTCAGGTAAGTATCCATTTCCCCGACTCTCCGATCATATGCCTTCGCCATCTCCTGCTCTTTCTGCGTCTGCATTTTTTTCTGACGCAGTTCTTTCAGCTCATCGGCAATTTCCCGATATGCCCGGTCAAATTCTTCATCTGTACATTTGGTTTTCGCATTATCCTCTATCAGCTGAAGCATACGGCTCTGCAGCTCGTCAATTCGCCCATCATACTCTGTAGGTGAGAAATCAGCGCGATAATTACCAATCACCCGTATCACGTTCTGGCGAAAAGCCTGCACGAAATTACCCTGATCCGCCACTACCTTGCCTATGGCTTCCATGATCCCCTCGTGCAGACCTTCCTCTTTCAGCGTTGGCGAATGCTTGCAATATTTTGTACCGTTTTCCAACCGATTACTGCAGCGCCACACCGCATATTTTCGTTCGTACCGCGACCACACCTGTCTGCGGTACGGCTGCCCGCATTCTCCGCAGAACAATATTCCTGAAAGCGCGTATTTGGAACTGTATTTTCCTCTTTCCTGCCCTTTTTTCCCATTCATCTTGGCATGGTAAATTCCGGCCCGCCTCGCGCGTTCCTCCTGTACCCTGTAAAATAATTGCTTGGGAATAATAGGCTCGTGATCATTTTCGATGTAGTACTGCGGAACAATTCCCTTATTGACGACTTTCTTATGGGTCAGATAATCCACCGTATAGGTCTTCTGCAGAAGCACATCTCCCATATACTTCTCATTGGCAAGCATCTGATTAATTACTGTGGCTTGCCATTCACTGCGCCCTGTCACCGTTTTGATCTTTTCTTCCTCTAATATTTTCGCAATCCGGTAACTGCTGTTCCCCTCCAGATAAAGCCGAAAGATTTTCTTTACAATTTCTGCCTCTTCCGGAACAATAATCAGGTTTCCCTCCTCATCTTTGGTATATCCCATAAATTTACTTTGGTTGACCATCACTTTTCCCGCTTCGAATCTTCGTACAATTCCCCAGCGGCAGTTTTCACTGGTATTTCGGCTTTCTTCCTGCGCCTGACTGCTCAATATCGTCAGCAGCAGTTCTCCGCTCTCACTTAAAGTATTAATCCCCTCCGTTTCAAATAAAACCGGGATTCCTTTTTCTTTGAGTTTTCGGATATTCGTCAGCGCATCTACCGTATTCCTCGCAAACCGGCTGATCGACTTGGTGATAACCATATCTATTTTACCGGAGAGACATCCCTCAATCATGCTTTGGAAATCATCCCTCT
>JAUNGV010000070.1 GCA_030524225.1 Eubacteriales bacterium | reverse complement strand
GAAGTGAGAGGATGATAACGTCGGAACTTCCCTAGTACTACGACGGAAGACGGGATTGCGGTTTTCGGATGCGCATAGTATGATGGGACAATAGGCTGAACAATCAGTTCAACAATAAAATGGTTGCCCGCCGCGCAGAGCGCTTCGGCATGGGCGATCAGAGTGAAAGAAAGCGTTGCGATTTCAGAAAGAGGGGAAACGGCGCGGTCAGCGCCGACAGGGGGTAAGAATGCGCACAGCAATTACAGAGCAGGAACTGAAAACAGCGGCACAGCAGTTCGCCATGGATGCGGACGCGGTTCAAATCGAGAGATTCGGAAGCGGGCATATCAACGATACGTTTCTGGTGACGGACGGCCGCCGGTATATTCTGCAGCGTCTGAATACAGAGGTGTTCCGGGATCCGATGCTGGTCATCGAGAACATTGAGGGGGTCACGCGTTTCCTGCGGGCCAAGATCGAGGCGGCGGGCGGAGATCCGGACAGAGAGACTCTCAACCTGATTCATACGAGAGAGGAAAAGCCTTATTATATAGATGCGGAGGGCAATTTCTGGAGAATGTACCTCTTCATTGAGGGGGCGACGAGCTACGACGCGGTCAAGAAGCCGGAGGATTTCTATCACAGCGCGGAGGCCTTCGGTCATTTTCAGTATCAGCTCTCTGATTATCCGGCGCACACGCTGCATGAGACGATTCCGGCCTTTCACGATACGCCCAAGCGGTACCGGGATTTTCAGAAAGCGGTGCAGGAGGATGTCTGCCACAGGGCTGCGTCCGTGGAGAAGGAGATCCGCTTCGTCGAGGAGCGGGCCGCAGAGATGGGACTGGCGATGGATATGCTGCGGGAAGGAAGACTCCCCCTGCGCGTGACGCATAACGATACGAAGCTCAACAACATCATGATTGACGACAAAACGGGCCGGGCGGTCTGCGTGATTGATCTCGATACGGTGATGCCGGGACTCTCCATCTTTGATTTCGGTGATTCGATCCGTTTCGGTGCGAATACGGCAGTGGAGGACGAGCAGGATCTGAGCAAAGTTTCCCTCTCGCTTCCTCTGTACGAGACGTATGTGGACGGATTCCTGACCGGCTGCGGAGGGGCGCTGACCGACGAGGAGCGCAGGATGCTTCCGCAGGGAGCGCGGCTGATGACGCTGGAGTGCGGCATGCGTTTCCTCGCCGATTATCTGCAGGGAGACACCTATTTCCAGATTCACAGGGAGAATCACAATCTCGACCGGTGCCGCACCCAGTTCGGACTCGTGGCGGATATGGAACGCAAGTGGGACGCGATGGAGAACGCGGTGGCGCGGTGATTTCATAAATAATAAGATTAAGAAGATAATGCTATCAGAAAACGGGCGGCAGGAGTCACAGAGACTTTGCCGCCCGTTTTGTATATGGAATTGTTAGCGTGAATCGGAGCGGGAGGATTTGGATGGTATCCCCGCTCTGCTTCGCCAGTTTTTTCCTATACGGGATGTTTGGGTATGAATCAGTGCCGCAAACAGTGTGTCAGCGGTTGCTGTGCTACTGCAGCTCTCCCGCGAGCCCTCTCTCCATGCGGTCTAGGAACTCCCCGGTGGTCTCGGTGAACGCCACCTCCACCTCTGCGTCCTGCTTCACGAGAAATTCCGTCAGGCCGTAGCGGCTGCCGTTGTCGGCCCAGTCGTAGGTGTAGCCGAGACGCGTCCAGGGATACTCTCCGTAGAAATAAGAGGAGAGGATATTTCCATCAAACCACTCCTGAAAGGAAGCGTCAACGCCGTCGGCAAAAGAAGTCGTCATGCTGCCGATGGTCGGATCGGTCTGATAGGCGGGGCGCACCACATCTTCGGTCGACACCCAGAAACCGGTCAGGACGCTGTGCGTGGAATCGGGAGAGAAGCCGATCAGCTGCTTCATACGCAGTTCCTGATCCTCGGCGTCCGCGATGTCCAGCGCGTACCGGAGCGCGAGTTCCTTATCGGTGAACGTCCAGACATTGCCCCAGCTGAGCGAGACTGTCTCGCCTTCGGGATAGCTGTCCGGATAGTTATGCCATGTCATCAGCAGAACGCGGCCGTCGTCACTCCATGTTGTCATCGGATCGTCCGGCGTCAGACTGACCAGAGGGAGAATTTTGTCCTCATCCGCAAAGACGGAGTCGCGGACAGCCGCCTGATAGAGGGCTCTGGCCCCGGCGAGAGCGTTGTCGTCCTCTGTGGTCTGAGAATCCACAGTCTCTTCCGTGACTGCCGCCGCTGCGGCGGTAACTGTGACTGCCGCCGCTGTGGATGATGCGGATGTGGCCTCTGTTGCAGCAGGAGAGGCCGAGACCGGCAGAATAGAGCCGATGGTGAGAGTCAGAGCGGCGAGCAGGGCCAGGAATGTGTGCTTTTTCATAATGGAAGAACTCCTTTCTGGGTTCTGAGTGGAAAATTTTGCAGGAAACGACAGGCGCAAACCTGCAATCGTTATCCTAACAGGAAAGGTAAATTCTGTCAATTACAGGAAATGAATTTGCAATTTATAGAATCAGTACTCATAATAGGAGGAGCAAGTGCGAGGCGTTCCCGGTATTTGCGCCGGAGCGTCACAATTATCGATCATGGCAGACGCAAATTGGATATTTGCGCCGCCCCGCCGCGCAAAGCGCTCCGGAATGGAGAGTAGTATGAATCAGACATGGAAAAGGAAATTTATCACGATCTACGCGGGACAGGCGTTCTCGCTGCTGGGATCGGCGGCTGCGCAGTTCGCCGTGATCTGGTGGCTGACGGTGCAGAGTGAGTCGGCGCTCACGCTGACTATGGCCACGGTGGTCGCCTTTTTGCCGGGACTTTTCATCGGACCGTTTGCCGGCGTGTGGATCGACCGGTATAACCGGCGCACCGTGATGATCGCGGCGGATACGCTGGTTGCTCTTTCGAGCGCGGCGCTGGCCGCGGCCTTTCTGCTGCAGGAAGCGCCGCCGGTGTGGTTTATTTATGCGGTTTTATTTGTCAGAGGGGTGGGAAATACCTTTCACACGCCGGCGATGCAGGCCGCGATTCCGATGTTTGTACCGGTGGAAATGCTGACGAAGGCAGGCGGCTGGGGGAATCTGATCGTCTCGGTTTCCACGATGCTGGGCCCGGCGCTGGGCGCGGTGCTGATGAGTGCGGTGCCGATGGCGGCGGTCATGCTGGTCGATATCGCGGGGGCGGCGTTCGCTGTCTTATGTCTGCTGACCGTGAAGATTCCGGATGTTCCCAGACGGGAAGAGAATCTTCACTTTCTGGAGGATCTGCGGCAGGGAATTGCTTCGTTCCGGGAAAACCGTCCCCTGATGGCGGTTGTTTTCCCTGTCGTCATTGCCAGTCTGCTTTATCTGCCGATGAGCGCCCTCTATCCGCTGCTGGTTTATTCTCATTATCACGGCAGGGCGGAACACAATGCGGTGGTGGAGGTACTGTTTTCGGGCGGACTGTTCGTCTCCTCTCTGGCGATGGGAATCTGGGGAGGATGTCGGAAGCGTTTTCTGATGATTTCGGCGGCGATCGGAGTGATGGGAATTTCGATGGCGGTGGGCGGCGCGCTGCCGCCGGAGGCCTTCTGGGGATTTGTGTTCTGCGCCTTTGTGATGGGCGGGGCGGGAACCTTTTTCAACGTGCCGCTTATGGCATATATTCAGGAGAGCACGAAGCCGGAAGTGATGGGAAAGGTGATGGCGCTGCTCTCGACGGTGATGATGCTGGCCTCGCCGGCGGGGCTGCTTGTGGCGGGACCGCTCAGCGAAGCGATCGGCGTCGACCGGTGGTTTCTGGTCTCCGGTGCGGTGATGGGCGCAGTCGGACTGTGGTGCTTTTTTGCAACGCGGCGGTATGACGGGGAAAAATAGAGATATGATGTAAAAAACGCCGCGGGGATTGGCACTGCGGCGAGATGGAAGCAGGCCGCAGACACGATCCTCCGCAGGCAGAGGGGATGACCTGTAAGTCGGCGGCCTTTTATTATTTCCTCCGTAACAACAGCTCCAGATGGTGATTGACGATCAGGAATTCCGGGTAGTCGAGCTCGCGCACGAGCTGTTCGCACTGCGGCATTTCTCCGATCCGGCTGCGGCCGTGGCTGTCGCTTGAGAGCAGAACCGGCAGGGAGCGCTCCCGGCACAGAGTCAGGAGCCTCCGGTAATTCTCTCTCGTATCGACGCCGGGTACCTGATGGTAGCCGCCGGGCATCAGGGAGGATTCATTGACCTCGACGATCACATGGTTCGTCTCGCAGGCCCGGACGATTGCCTCATAGTCGCAGGGGAACTGGGTGTTGTCACAGTGGCCGAGAATACGCACACAGGGCTGGGAGAGGGCGCGGAGATAGTCGGCCGTATTCTCCTCTCTCGAGGCGGGGCGGCGGGGCGGCCGGTGCATCGAGACGATGACGTAGTCGAGGCCGGCCTGTATGTCCTGAGACAGATCCAGTTCCCCACCGTTTAAAATGTTGAGTTCCGCGCCGCAGAGGATTCTGACGCCGGAGCGCTGGCGGGGAGAGAGGGCGAGGCTGCGGAAATAGGAGGGCGTTCCCGCGCAGAAGGTTTTCGGGCCGTGATCGGAGATGCCGAGCACAGTCATGCCCTTTGCGGCGGCGGCCTTGGCCAGGTCGGCTATGGTATCTGTCGTTCCGTGGCCGCTTGCGACGGTATGGGTGTGTAAATCGATGGGAATCATAGCGGGCGCCTGCCTTTCGGTTGCTGTTCGGTGTTTTGAAGGGGTCCTAAAGATTAAATGCTTCCTGTTTAACTTCCTGTGAGCAAATCCTGTGCCGGAGCTTTTGTACCGGTTCTGCCTCGATTCATGGGAATACGGCATTGCCTGAGGTCTTGCACTGCAAATACGAAAACAGAAATTGGTTTATCCTCAGTATGCGCGCCCGATCCTGAAAAGTCAACTTGAAACGGGCAAAAAACAACATATATAAAAATAAAAATCAACAAAAACAAATAAAAATAAATGTTTATTTCGTTGACGTTCCGGCGCTATGGAAGTATAATGAGAATAAAATTGTCAGAGAAGTCTGCGCAGAAAAATCTGTGCGGAACGAATGTACAGAATAAAGAAGAATGAAATGAAGAAAAATGAATTGCAATTAATGAATAATTTTAGAAGTCGGTAATTTAGAAGTAATGAAAAAGAAATGAAAGTAGAAGCAAAGAATTAAAACGGAAACGACAACAAACCCGGATGGATGGCGTAACCGCTCCGGGTTCGCCGCGAAAAGGGATTTTCGCGAGTACAGTTCAGAAACTGCCTGTGCGGAGTTCTGAGCGCAAAGCCGCAGACGGGCTGCGGCGGAAAGGGAAACGATGGAACAGTACTATGTAAAGGAACTGCCGAAATCGGATCGGATTCCGCGGATGGTGTCCAATCTCTATGCGAAGATGCCGGAGATCGAGTCGGCGAGAGCGCGGCTTCTGACGGAATCGTACCGGCAGACGGAAGGCGAGCCGATGATTATGCGCCGGGCGAAGGCGTTTTCCCATATTCTGCATCATCTTCCGATTATTATCCGTGACGAGGAGCTGGTGGTCGGGAGCACGACGCTGGCGCCCCGTGGCTGTCAGACATATCCGGAGTTCTCCTATGAGTGGCTGGAGGCGGAGTTCGATACGGTAGAGCACCGGGAGGCGGATCCGTTTTATATCCCCGAGGAGACGAAGGCGGAGCTGCGCGAGGTGGATCCCTACTGGAAGGGTAAGACGACGAGCGAGCTGGCCACGGCTTATATGTCCCCGGAGGCGCTGACGGCGATCGACCACAACATTTTCACGCCGGGCAACTATTTCTACAACGGCGTCGGCCATATTACCGTGCAGTATGAGAAGGTGCTGGCGGTCGGATATAAGGGAATCATGGCGGAGGCGGCGGGGTATCTGGCGCAGTGCCGTCAGGGGGATGCGGACTACGCGAAGCGCACCCGGTTCCTGCAGGCTGTGATTATCAGCTGTCAGGCGGCGATCGACTACGCGAAGCGGTATGCGGTTCTGGCGAAGGAGATGGCGGGACGCGAGAACGATCCGCAGAGGAAGGAAGAACTGCTGCAGATTGCCGCGAACTGTGAACGCGTGCCGGAGAGCGGGGCAACGAGCTTCCATGAGGCGTGCCAGAGCTTCTGGTTCGTGCAGCAGCTGATGCAGATCGAGTCGAGCGGACATTCGATTTCCCCGGGCCGCTTTGATCAGTATATGTATCCTTATTATAAAAAGGATCTGGAAGCGGGCGTCCTGACCCGCGAGCGGGCACAGGAGCTGATCGACTGTATCTGGGTGAAGCTGAACGATCTGAACAAATGCCGCGATGCGGCGAGCGCGAAGGGATTTGCCGGCTATTCCCTGTTCCAGAACCTGATTGTCGGCGGACAGGACAAGGACGGAAGAGACGTCACAAACGACCTCTCCTTCATGTGCATCACGGCGAGCAAGCATGTATTCCTGCCGCAGCCGTCCCTCTCGATCCGCGTCTGGAACGGATCACCGCACGAACTGCTGGTGCGGGCGGCGGATCTGACGAGAACGGGAATCGGCCTTCCCGCTTACTACAATGACGAGGTGATTATCCCGGCGCTGATGAACCGCGGGCTCTCCCTCGAAGATGCGAGAGAGTACAACATCATCGGCTGCGTGGAGCCCCAGAAGGCGGGCAAGACGGACGGCTGGCACGACGCGGCGTTCTTTAACATGTGCCGTCCGCTGGAACTGGTGTTCTCCAACGGCGTGGACCGGGGCGAGCAGATCAGTATTCAGACCGGGAACGTCGAGGAGATGACGACCTTCGAGGAATTCTACGACGCGTACAAGAAGCAGATGGAGTACAACATTTCCCTGCTTGTCAATGCGGACAACGCCATTGATGTGGCGCACGCGACGCTGTGCCCTCTGCCCTTCGAGTCGTGCATGACGGACGACTGCATGAAGCGGGGCATGAGTGTGGAAGAGGGCGGTGCTCTCTACAACTTCACGGGACCGCAGGGCTTCGGTATCGCGAACGTTGCCAATTCGCTGTTTGCCATCAAGAAGCTCGTCTATGAAGAGAAAAAGGTGACGATGGCGGAGTATAAGAGAGCGCTGGCGATGAATTACGGACAGGGCTTTGACGAGGAGTCGGCCTCCGAGCTGGCAGTCGGCGTGATCCGCAGTATGGAGGCGCAGGGCAGGACGGTGACGGAGAGCGAGATCGCCGCAGTCATTCGCTCCATTATGAATATGGAGGTTTCCCCGGAGGAGAAAAAGCGCTACGACGAGCTGCTGGATCTGATCGCGGAGGTGCCGAAGTTCGGAAATGACATCGACGAGGTGGATGAATTCGCGAGAGACGCGGCATACACCTACACGAAGCCGATGGAGACGTACCGGAATCCGAGGGGCGGCCAGTATCAGGCGGGACTCTATCCGGTATCAGCGAATGTGCCTCTCGGCGCGCAGACCGGAGCGACTCCGGACGGGCGTCTGGCGCATCAGCCGGTGGCGGACGGCGTATCCCCCACTTCCGGCACAGATGTGAACGGTCCCACGGCGGCGTGCAATTCGGTGGCCAAGCTCGATCACGGTATCGCGAGCAACGGTACGCTCTTCAATATGAAGTTCCATCCCTCGGCGCTGAGCGGAGAGAAGGGGCTTGACGATTTTGTGGCTCTGGTCCGTTCTTATTTTGATCAGAAGGGAATGCACATGCAGTTCAACGTTGTGGACAGAAACACACTGCTGGACGCACAGAAGCATCCGGAGAAGTATCAGCATCTTGTTGTGCGCGTCGCGGGCTACAGCGCCCTGTTTACGACGCTCTCCAGATCTCTTCAGGATGATATTATCCGCAGGACGGAGCAGACGAGCGATCAATAAGCCGCCGGAAGTGGTTTATTGATCACTTCGGAATGGAGAAAGATTGAAAAATAAGCTCGATAGCTTATTTTTCAATCCCGAGATTTGTGCCGGGGCGTCACAAATCTCGATTATGGCAGACGCAAATTGGACATTTGCGTCGCCACCGTCGCAAGGGGACGCTTCGGAATGGAGAATAAACATGGAGCAGGATTTTTTACAGACAAAGGGCAGGATTTTTGATATACAGCGCTACTCCATTCATGACGGAAACGGAATCCGCACGATTGTTTTCCTGAAAGGCTGCATTTTCCGGTGCCGCTGGTGCTGCAATCCGGAGTCGCAGCGTTTCGAGATCGAGACGATGATGCAGCTGGGCAAACCCAAGACGATGGGCAGGGATGTGACGGTGGCCGAGGTCATGGAGACAGTGGTCAAGGATCGCCATTACTACCGGCGCTCCGGCGGCGGGGGGCTGACACTCTCTGGCGGAGAGTGTCTCTGTCAGCCGGAATTCGCCAGAGATCTGCTGAGGGCTTCCAAGGAGGCCGGGATTACGACGGCGATCGAGAGCGCGGCAGGCGTGCGCTACGAGGTGATCGAGAGCGTTCTCCCGTATCTGGATCAGTATCTGATGGACATCAAACACATGAATCCACAGAAACACAGGGAATTCATCGGCGTCTCGAATGAGACGACGCTGGAGAACGCGAGGCGGGTGGCTGCGTCCGGCATGACGGAACTGAGCATCCGGGTTCCGGTGATTCCGACGTTTAACGACACGCCGGAGGAGGTGCTGGAGATCGCGCGGTTTGCGGATACGCTGCCGAACGTCAGACGGATTCATCTGCTTCCCTACCACAGGCTGGGAAGGGACAAGTACGAGGGTCTGGGCCGGGAGTATCTGATGGGCGACGTGCTGCCGCCGGCGGGAGAGCATATGCAGATGCTGCAGAGGCTCGTGGCGGAGAATACGAAGCTGGAGTGCGTGATCGGCGGATAAAACAGAGTCGCATCGAAGACGTAAACGCCGTCGATGCGATAAGTACAGACTGGAAAACCACCTGCGCGGATTTCCGGTTGCAATGCCACAGACAAGCTGTGTCATGGAGGTAATATGGCGTATACAGAGGAACATAAGGAACGGATTATACAGGAGCTGGTGCCGGGCAAACAGATTTCGCTGGCGCATATTATCGCGAGCCCGGACAGGATCCTGTATGAGAAGCTGGGACTCGACCCGGCGGTGGACTACGCGCAGTCGGCGATCGGCGTGATGACGATCAGCCCGGCGGAGACGGCGATCATCATGGCGGATGTGGCGATGAAGGCGGCGGGGATCACGATCGGGTTCGTCGACCGATTCAGCGGCTCCCTGATTGTGACCGGAACCGTCTCAGAGGTTGAGGCGGCGACCGAGGCGGTGCTCGATTACTGCGAGGGCAAGCTGGGCTTTACCGTCTGCCCGGTGACAAAGACATGAAGAAACTGATTCTGATGGGGCGCAGCGAGGCCGGAAAGACTTCCCTGACGCAGGCCCTGATGGGGGAAAAGGTACAGTACCACAAGACTCAGTACGTCAACTATTACGCCGGTATCATCGATACGCCGGGGGAGTACGCCCAGGTCGCAAAGCTGGGCCATGCGCTGGCACTGTACACGTATGAGGCGGATATCGTGGGGCTGCTGTGCTCGTCCACCGAGCCGTACTGCCTCTACCCGCCGAATATCACCTGCATGTGCAACCGGGAGGTCGTGGGCATTGTGACCAAGATAGAGGATCCCAGGGGGAACCCGCAGCGCGCCGAGAGATGGCTGCGGCTGGCCGGGTGCCGGAAGATCTTCTTCGTGGATTCGGTGGAGCACGAGGGGATTGCGGAGATCCTGTCTTATCTGCGGGAGCCGGGAGAGGTGCTGCCCTGGGAGCAGGGAGGAAATGACGGAAGATGAGAGCGCAGACCGGCACACGGACAGCCGGGCGGAATGCGCGGGGATAGAACTCCAGACGCTCGGCGGTGATAGTTTCGATCAGGCAGAAGGCCGGGCGGCCTGCGTGGGGACAGAACAGTGACGGAGAGGGCGTTTACAGCACCCCTTTCCTGAATGTGGGATAAATCCCACATAAAAAAGCAAGATTATTTGCGAAAATAAAACAAAAACAACACTTAATACGTTGACTTTACGCCATACACCTTCTATAATGAAACGAGAATCAACAAAAGTGTTCATATTTCCAACAGATACCATACAAACAGCCCGCATGGGTGGCGCAAGGAGGAGCAGCAAATGCAAAACGAGTACGAGATCAAAAAACAGATTTGTGAGATCGGCAAGAGAATTTACAACCGCAACATGGTGGCGGCGAACGACGGCAACATCTCCGTCAAGCTGAACGACAACGAATTTCTCTGCACACCGACAGGCGTTTCCAAGGGCTTTATGACCCCGGATTTCATCTGTAAGGTGGACAAAGAGGGCAATGTGATCCAGGCGAACAAGGGCTTCCGTCCTTCCTCCGAGATCAAGATGCACATGAGAGTGTACGCGAAGAGACCGGACGTCGGCTCCGTGGTACACGCGCATCCGGTTTATGCGACGAGCTTTGCAATCGCGGGCATTCCGCTGACGCAGCCGATCATGCCGGAAGCAGTCATCGCCCTCGGATGTGTTCCGATTGCCGAGTACGGCACGCCCTCCACGATGGAGATTCCGGACAATGTAGAGAAGTATCTTCCTTATTATGATGCGGTTCTGCTGGAGAGCCACGGCGCTCTGACATGGTCCACCGATCTTCTCTCCGCTTATATGAAGATGGAATCCGTGGAATTCTATGCGCAGCTTCTGTATCAGTCCAGAATGCTCGGCGGCCCGAAGGAATTCGACAGCGCAACCGTGCAGAAGCTCTATGAGATCAGAAGAAAGATGGGACTTCCGGGCAAGCATCCGGCAAACCTCTGCCAGAACAAGGACGGTCTGAACTGCCACAACTGCGGCGGCGGATGCCACAGCAGCGCATCCGGAACGACCGGTTCCGTCACTTCCACACCGAAGGAGCCCAATCCGGAAGTGATCGCGGAGATTACCAGAAAAGTATTGGAGCAGCTGAATAAATAATGAAGACAGAAGACGTCATTGCCAGAACCATACGGGAAGTCATGGAACAGCAGGAGCGCGGGGCGAAAGCCGGCGCGGTGGGAGATCCGGTGCAGGCACAGCGGCAGATGCCGCTGCGGCTGGCGAAGGCGCTGATCGCGCGAATCGAGGAGGAAGCTTCTCTCCGGGGCGTGAATGCTGTGATCGCGGTCTCTGACGCGGCGGGGCATCCGGTGGCGGTGCACTGCATGGATGGCGCGTATATCGGCAGCTATGATGTGGCGCTGAACAAGGCGTTTACAGCGGCGGCGTTTCAGAGATCGAC
This sequence comes from Eubacteriales bacterium, assembly GCA_030524225.1. Taxonomy (GTDB): domain Bacteria; phylum Bacillota; class Clostridia; order Lachnospirales; family Lachnospiraceae; genus CAG-791. The sequence goes on along the minus strand of JAUNGV010000070.1, from coordinate 3,087 downwards.
GAAAGAACTGGGCGAACAGGCGCAGCCCGGCGCTCCCCTCTACGGGATTCAGTTTACGAACGGGGGAAGGATCGTCGTGTTCGGCGGCGGGGAACCGCTGACGCAGGACGGCGGCGTGATCGGTGCGCTGGGAGTCAGCGGCGGAACGGCGGAGCAGGATACAGCTCTGGCGGAGTATGGCAAGACCATTCTGAAGGAGGTAATCTCATGCCTGTAAGCGAGAGCATGGTGAAAGAGGTAGTACAGGAAGTCCTTGCAAAAATGCAGATTTCCGAGGCTGCCGCAGGAAAGCACGGCGTGTTCAGGGATATGAACGAAGCCATTGCGGCGGCGAAAGAGGCGCAGAAGGTTGTCAGGAATCTGACGATGGATCAGCGCGAGAAGATCATCAGCATTATCCGCAGAAAGACCCATGAGAACGCGGAAATCATGGCCAGAATGGGCGTGGATGAGACCGGCATGGGCAATGTGGGAGATAAGATTTTAAAACATCATCTGGTGGCGGACAAGGTGCCCGGCACAGAGGATATCACGACGGAGGCGTACTCGGGAGACCGTGGCCTGACGCTCGTGGAGATGGGACCCTTCGGTGTGATCGGAGCGATTACGCCTTGCACGAATCCGAGCGAGACGGTGCTCTGCAATTCGATGGGCATGGTGGCAGCGGGCAACACGGTGGTATTCAATCCGCACCCGCAGGCGATCAAGACTTCCATCTTTGCGGTCAATCTTGTCAACGAGGCATCTCTGGAAGCGGGCGGCCCGGACAACGTGGCCTGCACGGTAGAGGCGCCGACGCTGGAGTCCAGCGATATTATGATGCACCACAAGGATATTCCGCTGGTCGTTGCGACAGGCGGTCCGGGCGTTGTGACGGCGGTTCTCTCCTCCGGCAGACGCGGCATCGGAGCGGGAGCGGGCAATCCTCCGGCTCTGGTGGATGAGACGGCGAATATCCGCAAGGCGGCGCAGGACATCGTCAACGGTTGCACCTTCGACAACAATCTTCCCTGCATCGCGGAGAAAGAGGTTGTGGCGGTCAGCAGCATCTGCGACGAGCTTATGAATTATATGATCAGCGAGCAGGGCTGCTATCTGGCATCCAAAGAGGAGCAGGACAAGCTGGTGGCGACCGTGATGGACGCCAAGGGACGGCTGAACAGAAAGTGCGTCGGCAGAAGCGCGAAGGTATTGCTCTCCATGATCGGCGTGGATGTGCCGGATAACATCCGCTGCATCGTCTTTGAGGGCCCGAAGGAGCACCCGCTGATCGCAGAAGAGCTGATGATGCCGATTCTCGGCGTCGTCCGCGTCAAGGATTTTGAAGAGGGACTGGAGACGGCGGTCTGGCTCGAGCACGGCAACCGTCATTCCGCTCATATCCACAGCATGAGCGTGGATCACATCACGAAATACGCCAAGGCGCTGGATACCGCGATTCTGGTGAAGAACGGCCCGTCCTACGCAGCGCTGGGCTTTGGCGGCGAGAGCATCTGCACCTTTACGATTGCGAGCCGCACCGGCGAGGGCTTAACGAGTGCGAAGACGTTCACCAAGAAAAGACGGTGTGTCATGCAGGATTACTTCTGCATCCGCTGAGAACCGCGGAAGGCGGGAGAAGCGGTATGCACAGAGAAGGGGAGGTTTTGCGGGGAGCGCGCAGACCATGAGGCCGCAGCATGGCCGTCCCGGTTACGCTCCGACAGGAGGAAACAATGGACCAGACAAATATTGAGGAAATCGTCCGGCAGGTCTTAAGCAGTATGGCGGACGGTAGCGTAAAAACATCGTCTGCGGCATCCTCTGCGGCGTCTAGGGAGATCCCGAAGACAGCACATGTCGCAATGCTGACGGCGCTGGAGCACTTTGACGTCAAGGAATTCCCGATTCCGCCGCTGGGCGACGGGGACATCCTCGTCAAGGTCGAGGGATGCGGTGTCTGCGGCACGGATGCGCATGAGTTCAAAAAAGATCCCTTCAGCCTGATTCCGGTGGCGCTCGGACACGAGGGAACCGGCGAGATCGTGGCGATGGGCAAGGACGTCAAGAAGGACTCCGCGGGCAAGGATCTCCACATCGGAGACAAGGTCGTGACCTGCATGATCTTCAAGGACGATCCGGAAATCACGATGTACGATCTGAACAAACAGAACGTGGGCGGCGCTGATGTTTACGGACTGCTTCCGGACGACGATATTCATTTAAACGGATGGTTTTCCGATTATCTCTTCATCCGCAAGGGATCGACGGTCTTCAACGTAAGTGATCTGGATCTGGATTCCCGTATTCTGATCGAGCCCTGCGCGGTTCTGGTACACGCCGTGGAGAGAGCGAAATCAACCGGAATCCTGCGGTTCAACAGCCGCGTGGTGGTACAGGGCTGCGGGCCGATCGGCCTGATCTGCATCGCGGTGCTGCGCACTATGGGCATTGAGAACATCGTAGCGGTGGACGGCAACGAACAGCGTCTCGCGTTTGCGAAGCGCATGGGCGCGGACAAGAGCGTGAACTTCGCGAACTTCAAGGGCGTTGAGGCTCTGGCGGAGGGCGTGAAGGAAGCCTTCGGCGGTCACTATGCCGACTTCGGATTCCAGTGCACCGGCAATCCCCACGCACACAGCAATATCTACAAGTTCATCCGCACGGGCGGCGGCCTCTGCGAGCTCGGTTTCTTTATCAACGGCGGCGATGCGACGATCAACCCGCATTTCGATATCTGCTCAAAGGAACTGACAATGGTGGGCTCATGGGTGTATACTTTAAGAGACTACGCGACGACCTTTGATTTCCTGAAGCGGGCGCAGGCGATCGGGCTTCCGATGAAGGAACTGATCACGGACAAGTATCCGCTGAACCAGATCAATGAGGCGCTGCAGAAGAACCTGTCCATGACAGGACTGAAGATCGCGATTGTGAACGAATAAACCGGACATGAGGAAGGAGACATACGATGGGAAACGCAGTCGGCATTCTGGAGGTTTACGGGCTCGCCACCGCATTCATGGCGGCGGACGCCGGCTGTAAGGCCGGCAACGTGTGGCTGGAGAAATTCGATAAGAACAAGCCGAAGAACCCGGATTCCCTTCC
>JAUNGV010000127.1 GCA_030524225.1 Eubacteriales bacterium | reverse complement strand
CACTTTCGCATTCCTGCTTCTTCCCACTGCCACATTCTTCTTCGTCCCCGCAAAACAGCAAAGTCTGCAGCGGCGCATATGGAAGCATCACACCGATCTTCGGGTTACCGGGGGCAATCTTCGCAGAAAGCGGTCTTGTCGCTGCCGGAAATCCGCCCTCCCGTCCGCTCTGTTCTCTTCTCTTGGACTCGGCGCACTCCGAATCTTCCCTCTTTTCCAGTAACAGAATCGGCTTCTCGTGTCCGGTCAGGAGCGGCAGCATCGCAGGCTCCACAACGCACTCCTGCTCCACCGTTTCCAGATCCCTCATCATCACGGCGAAGGGTTTGACCGGACGGTGTTTCCTCTCCCGCAGCCGCTGCACTGCCACCTCATTCCGCGCGTCGCAGCACAGGTGAAATCCACCGATTCCCTTGACTGCGACGATTTTCCCCTCCATGATTGCGGCGCGCGCCGCCCGGATCGCCGCCGCGCCGTACAAACTCTTCTTCCATTGAACGGACTCTGCCTGCGGCCCACATTCTGTCCGCTGAACGGACTCTGCCTGCAGCCCGGGCAGAGTCTCGCAGCCAAAAGTCTCTTCTTCTGCCGTTTCTCTCTCCAGCAGATAGACCTGCGGCCCGCAGTCGGGACAACAGACCGGCTGCGCATCGTACCGGCGGGAGCGCGGATCGCGGTACTCCGACGCGCACGCGCGGCACATCGGAAACATCTTCATACTCGTCCGCTCCCTGTCGTAGGGCATCGCTTCGAGAATCGTCAGACGCGGCCCGCACGCCGTGCAGTTGATAAACGGATGGCGCCAGCGCCGGTTCGAGGCATCCGTCAGTTCCGCTTCGCACTGTGGGCACATCGCGATGTCCGGTGAAACGAAAATATCTCCCCGCTCCCGCTCGCTCTCTATAATGAAGAAACCGCCTTCCGATCCCCCGGAACGCCGCTCCGCCTCACAGTCCGCCCCGCAGCTCTCTCCGGCTCCGAATCTCCCCATTCCACCGATACACTCCCGGTCAATTTCCTCCCGGTCAATCCGCAGCACTGCCGCCCGCTCCGGCGCCTGCGTCTGCAGACGATCCAGAAACAGATCCAGCGCTTCCTGTTCTCCCTGCGCGTGAATTTCCACATACGATCCCTTGTTGGCGACGCTTCCGGTCAGCCCCAGTTCTCTCGCCGTCCGCGCTGTAAAAGGGCGGAATCCAACGCCCTGTACGATTCCATATACGCGAATGACGATGGATTTCATCAAATTCTCTCTCCTTTTGCCCGCTGCCTGTCATCTGTTTTCTGTCGTCCGTTCCCTGCTCTCTGCCGCCTGTTCTTCTGCCGTAGCCCTTTGTTCTCTACAGTCTGCTTACCTGCCACCCGTCCCTTTGCTCTCCACCGCCCGCTTTCCTGACGCCCATTCCCTGCGCCCTGCTCCGGCGTTCTTTTTTACATTACAAAAAGCACCTTTCATGACCGGTATCATTGATTATACCACATGAAAAGTGCTTTTCGGGATGTTCCGGACTATTCTCGTCCGCTTCTATTTTTACTAGTCACTCGCAAAGTTAAATTGGTTCTTCCGCAAAAGCTAGTATCTGATTAACTGATAATCTAGAAAATTCTTTATTTATCAGCACTAGTAAAAAGAATTTCCAGTGAATTACTAAGAATTACGGAAGAACCAATTTAACCTTGCAAAGTCCCCTCTCCTCAACAGTGGAATTTAATCTTTCCGAAT
>JAUNGV010000069.1:2395-14599 GCA_030524225.1 Eubacteriales bacterium | reverse complement strand
TTATTTCCCCCTACTTTGGTTCCTCCTATTTTATTTTCTTCTACTTTAGTTCATGCTTTATTTCCTCCCACCTTAAGGAGTCCTCTCATGCGCCGTCCTCTCTGTCTGCTCTGTTTCCTGTTTGCCTCCGCTCTCTGGCTGACTCTGTATTTCTTTCCGCCTCAGTTTTTTGACTACTCTCCTTATGATAAACAGTCCTGCACTCTGACCGGCCGTATTTCTGCCAAAGAATATCACCTGGCTTCGGACGGCAGTCTGCAGCTGCGTCTGACGCTGACCAACCTCTCAATAACATCTGCAGATTCCTCTGCTTCTGATTCCTCCGCTGTCTCCGCCAGCGCCGGTACCGCCTCGATCTCTCCCGGCGTTAATGCCGCTTCGCTCTCTCCCGGCACCGGTTCCGCTCCAATTTCTCCCGGCGTTAATGCCGCCTCGCTCTCTCCTGGCACTGGTTCCGCCTCCGAACCGGCCGGACAGACGGCGCTTTCCTCCTTTCCGGAAGGTCCCCGCATGTCCGTTCTCTGCACTCTTGCCTCTCCCGAGCCGAATATCCCTGCTCCTGAATCGGACGCTCCTACACCCATGAACGGTGCCGCCGCTCCCGAACCGGATATCCCTGCTCCCGATACGGACACTTCTCCCGGATCAGATACCTCTGCTCCCAATACAGACATCTCCCCGAATGACCGTACAGTCTCATCCGATGCGCTCTCTGCGCTGGATGACGCCCTGCCGCTTGGCGCCTACGTCCGTGCGCGCGGAACGCTGCGCGCCTTCTCATCTGCGACGAATCCCGGTGAGTTCAACAGTCTCCGGTACTACCGGATCCTTCGCTGCGCCTTCCGTCTGCAGAACGCCTCTGTTCTCTCGGTTTCCGCCACCTCCGATCCTCTCGCTTCTCTCCTCTATCTGTGCAAACGCCGTCTCGGTGTCGTGCTGGATTCCTGCCTGCCCGCCAGAGAAGCCTCTGTCATGAAGGCCATGCTTCTTGGCGAAAAAGGGCTCCTCGATCCCTCGACCAAAGAGCTCTATCAGGAAAACGGAATCATTCATATCCTCGCCATCTCCGGTCTCCACGTCTCCCTGCTCGGCATGGGACTCTACCGCCTCCTGCGCCGTCTGCGTCTGCCGCTTCCTCCCTCCGCCGCCCTCTGCATCCTTCTGATCCTCCTGTACGGCAAAATGACAGGACTCGGCCCTTCCTCCTTCCGCGCCGTCTTTATGTTTCTCCTGCACATGATGGCTCTCCTTCTGGGACGCACTTACGATCTGCTGACCGCCGCCTCTCTCGCCGGCGTCCTTCTTCTCGCCGATCAGCCTCTCTACCTCTGGCACAGCGGCTTCCTCTTCTCCTTCGGCGCAGTGCTCGCCATCGGTCTCCTGCTGCCCGTCCTTCCCGGAAAAACCGGCGTCGTTCTCGCTGTCCCTCTCGCCAACCTTCCGGTTTACCTCTCCTTCTACCACACGTTTCCGCTCTACTCCCTCCTCCTGAATCTCGCTGTCCTCCCTCTGATGAGCCTCGTTATGATTCTGGGACTCGCCGTTCTTGCGCTCGGCAGCCTCTCTGTCCGGCTCGGCGCGCTCGCCGGATGGGGTGTTCGCGCGATTCTCGCCCTTTATCAGTTCCTCTGCCTGCTGGCCTCCTCCCTGCCGGGTCACACACTGATCCCCGGCGCACCGCCCCCGTGGACGATCGCTCTCTTCCTGCTCTTTCTCGCCGTCCTCATCTTTCTGGAACGTCATTTCCCGCCCGTCATCCGTATGCTGTGGCTCGCCGCCGCTGTCATGCTCCTCTGCCTGCGTCCCGCAGACGGTCTGCGCATCACCTTTCTCGACGTCGGACAGGGGGACGGAATTTACATAGAGAGCGAAGGCATCCGGATCCTCGTCGACGGAGGCAGCTCCTCCAAATCCGCTCTCGCCGAATATCAGCTGACGCCGTTTCTGACGTACTCCGGTGTCTCCCGGATCGATCTGGCGATTCTCTCCCACGACGACACCGATCACTGCAGCGGCCTCCTCTCCCTGCTGGAGGAGGGGGAGATTTCCATCGGCGCGCTGGCCCTCCCCGCGATTGCTCCGGACTGCGTGGGCGGGAACTACCGCGCGCTGGAAAATCTGGCGCAACAGAAAAACATCCCCGTCTCCTATGTATCCCGGGGCGACGTCCTGCAGAGCGGACCGCTCACCCTCGCTTTCCTGCACCCGCAGGCGCAGGCCGATTATGCGGACGTCAACGCCTGCTCCGCCACTTTCCTTCTGACGTACGGGAATTTTTCGGCCCTTTTTACCGGGGATCTGGAGCAGGAGGGGGAAGCGGAACTGATGCGGTATCTGCACAGCGAAGAAGGGCTCGCCTTTCTCGCGGCGCTCCCCTCCTCTTCCTCTGCGGCCTTCTCCCCAACTGTTTCCTCAAAAACAGCGGCAGCAAAAAACGGCGGGCAGGAACTTTCTTTCCCGCTCACCGTCTTAAAGGCCGCGCATCACGGCTCCAAATATGCAAGTGGAGAGGACTTTCTCTCTCTCTTTCCCCCGCGCTATGCCATTCTCTCCGCGGGACGCGGCAACCGCTACGGTCATCCCGCCCCGGAAACTCTGGAGCGCCTCCATGCGGCGGGAGCGCAGACCCTCACCACCATCGACTGCGGAGCGATCACCATTTCCACCGATGGGAAAAGTATGCGGATCGGGACATATCTGACGGTTCCGGACTTTTCCGCTGCAGAGTAAAGCGGCCTCTCCGTTCTGTATGCACGGCTTTCCGACATCCCGGCTTCCGCCCCTTCGCGAACCGCACCACTACCATCCTCTCTGTGCGCACGGCTTTCCGGCAAGCCGCATCCCGGCTTCCGCCCCTTCGCGAACCGCACCACCGCCATCCATTCCGTGCGCACGGCTTACCATCAGACCGCACCCCGGATTTTTACTCCGTGCTCTCCACCAGACTCAGATTTCTCTCGTAAACAGTCTGGAAATTCATGGTCTCCAGAAACGACTGCGTCGTGTCTCCGTCGATGGAGATCTGGACCTTATTGATGCCGGAGAGCGCCGTCAGCGAATTCACGAGAGAGTAAATCGCCACCTCCGGCGTCACATTGTACGGCTCCGTCAGGAACGCGCTGTCAAAACTCACATAGCAGACACCGTCCTTGGAGGTCACGCTCAGAATCTTGGCCTGCGGATTCAGCGTCGGATAAACGAGAGCGGTATTCGGTCCTTTCAGCAATTCCTCGACCACCAGTTTTTCCATGGAAATATTGCTGTTGTAGACGACCGTCCGGTACGTATCGACGAGGGCCGTCCCCTCCTCGTTGGCAAAGTACAGGTGCAGCCGCACCTTCTCATACGTATTGATCTCCCGGCCTACATTGTAGATGAACATATCCTCCGTCATGTTGCCCACAGGGTTTCCGTCTGCATCGGCGAGCGGCTCTCCCTCCACCAGAAATGTCACATTTTTGACCCCGTTGACCTGACAGAGGGTATTCACGATCGCTCCCCGCACGAGGATCTCCTTCACCATATCCATTTCCCTGTATTCTGAAGAGAAATCAATGGTCAGCAGCCCGTCCGAAAGCCGGTGCGAAATCACATGGAACGGAGAGATCGGCGGAATATGATCCACCCTCTCCGTCTGCGTCGCCAGCTGTTCCAGCAGTTCCGCCACCACGTTGCCCGCTGATTTCGCCTGCGGCGTGTACTCCAGCGGCATGATCGTCGTCGCATCCTTGTTCAGATAATAGACGAGATAGGAAACGGCGTCCTCGTCCCTGCTCTGTCCGCATCCGGTCAACGCGGCGCTGACGCAGAGAATCACCGCCAGCACAAGCGCGCTCAGCCTCCGCCCGAAGCGACGTGCCATTTCACCGCTGTCTGACTTTCCGGAACCGGACCGGACCGGGCCGCAGGATTTTACAAAGCCTCCCCCGCGGACACTGTCGCCGTTCCGGACCGAATCGCAGAATTTTTCACGGTCTGCGCTGTACACCCCCGATTTTCTTTCTTCTGTTTTTCTATTGCTCCCGATTTCAGGATTTTTTTGTACTTCCCGCATCTTTCTCCCTGACGCGCTGCGCCCTGTCCTTTTTATTGTCCTTCTTATTTCCCTTCTTCTCTTCCCTCATTTTTTCAGCGGCCTGCTTTTCCCGCCTTCTCTCTTCCTTTTTGGCTGCGGCCGCCTTCTCCTTCGGCACCTTGGCCATCGCCGCCGGATTGGCGACATAGATCAGCGGAATCGAAACGGTAAATGTCGTCCCCTCCCCTTCTCTGCTGTCCACGCGTATCGTGCCCCGGTGCATCAGAACCGCGCTCTTTGTGATCGCCAGTCCCAGCCCCGTGCCGCCGACTTCCCGGGAACGGGACTTATCCACCCGGTAGAAACGGTCGTAAATCTTGTCAAAAGAATCTCTGGGAATCCCGATGCCCGTATCCTGAACCATCAGCGTGAAATCCTTGTGATCCGCGTCCAGCGTCACCGTTACTTTGCCGTGCTCCCTGTTGTACTTCACCGCGTTCTCGATCAGGTTGGTGATCACCATCGTCATCTTCACCTCATCAATTTCCGCGGAAATCTCCCGCTCACTCACCAGCAGCAGTTCTATATCACGCTTCTGCGCCAGCGGACGCACCCGCTTCAGAATAATCTCCGTCAGTTCATTGATGTTCACCGTCGTGATATTCATGCTCAGCGCCTTGTTGTCCATTTTCACAAGCGTCAGCAGCTCGGAGATAATCTTGTTCTCCCGGTCGATCTCCTGATCGATGTCCACCAGAAACTCCCGGTACATCTCCGCCGGCACGTCCTCCTGCGAGAGGAGGGAATCCGCCAGCACCTTCATGGAAGTCATCGGCGTTTTCAGCTCATGGGACACGTTTGAGACAAATTCCTGTCTCGACTCATCGAGAGAGCGCATTCTGGAAATCACCTGGTTAAACGCATCTCCCATCTGCTCCGTCTCCAGATAGGCCGGCACATAAATCGGATCATTGGAGTAGCCTGCCTTGACCTCGCTGATCGCCTTGGTCAGCGCTGCAAACGGCCGCACAAACGCCCCCGCCAGCAGCAGCGCAATGGAAAAAACGACGAGCACGATGATAATCTCCAGCAGGGCGATGCGGCGGCTCAGCGCATCCGCAATCGCCATAATGGAATCGCTGGAAATACTCGTCAGCAATACGCCCCGCACGACCTCCGTCTCGCTCTGCGACGTCCCCGTGACGTCCTGATTCTCCAGAGAAGCCGTCTCGCTGATCGGCGTGATCATCTCGATATAGCCCGCCGTCCTGTCATAATGCGAGACGATGGCCTTGCTGCCTCTTTTCAGGCAGTTGATCACTTCTTCCGAAATAATCGTTTTGCCCTCTGAGATTCCGTAGGTATCCTTCACGACCTCCAGCCTGTCGTTGATCACAAGCACCCGCCCGTCATAGAGGGAAGAGAGCTGTTCCAGCTCCGCGTTGATAACCGCCGAGGAGGTATCGTTCAGATAATCATAGACGATCAGATGATTCGCAAGAATCATCAGCTGTGTCTGCACGGCCGACGTGCGCTGTCTGACGGCGGTGGATTCGTAATTGGAGAGAATTCCGTAATGCAAAACAAGGCACGGAATAATCCCGACCAGAAAAATGATCAGGAAAATCCGTGCTTTCAAGCTTCGCAGTATGCGGAATCGTTTCAGAATATCATGCAGTCTTTCTCTCATATCCTCTTTACTGTCCTGTCCGCTCTAGCGGCGGTTTCTGTAGAAATATCCGACGCCCCATTTCGTCTGCACATATTTGGGCTCGGAAGGATTCGGCTCTATCTTCTCGCGCAGCCTCCGCACATGGACGTCCACCGTGCGCACATCCCCCGGATAGTCCGCACCCCAGATCAGGCGCAGCAGCTCCTCTCTTCCGTACACCTTGTCCGGGTGTGTCACAAGGAGCTCAAGCACTTCGAATTCCTTGGAGGTCAGATTAACCTCACGCCCCGCGATATAGAGCCTGCGGTTGTCGCAGTCCAGACGAAGATCCCCGTTCTCGACCACTTTGTCTCTGGCGGCTCCCGCCATTCCCGCTCCTGTCCGCCGCATGATCGCCTTGATCCGCGCCTTGACCTCCAGAATATTAAACGGTTTTGTAATATAGTCGTCCGCTCCGTACTCCAGACCGAGAATCTTGTCCATGTCCTCGCCCTTGGCGGTCAGCATGACGACCGGCACATTGGAGAAATCGCGGATCTGCTGACAGACCTCAAACCCTGTCAGCTTCGGAAGCATCACGTCGAGCAGCACAATGTCATACGTATTCTGTCTGACCTTCTCCAGCGCTTCCTCGCCGTCGTAGGCGCAGTCCACCTCCATCCCGTCCTGTTCCAGACTGAACCGCACGCCCTTCACGATCAGCTTCTCATCATCCACTACCAGCACCCTTTTTGCCATCTTCTGTCCTCTCTCCCGTGTCTCTGCTCACACCGTAATTCTGTCCCTGATTTTGGAAAAAAGCCCTTCTTTGATCCCCGATATTTTCATAATATCCTCCGGAGCGGAAAACGGGCCGTTCTCCGTCCGGTACGCAATAATGGCCTCCGCCTTGCTCTCGCCGATTCCCGGCAGACTCATCAGCTCCTGCGCCGTCGCCGTGTTGAGATTGACGAGACCGCTCTGCCCCGTCCCCTCTCCGGCTGCGCTGTTTCCGTTCCCCTGTGAAGTCTGTGCCGTATCCTTCCGCAGCAGACCGTACCCGCCGGTCTGTCCCTGCGAATCTGAACCGCCGGATGCTCTATCCGTCTGTCCCTGCAGCCCTGCGCCGCCGGAAATGCCGCCCGCCTGTCCCTGCAGAGTGCCGGCCGCTCCGCTCTGTTCTCCCGGCACTCCCACTGCCCCGGCGTTCTCCTTCGCCCACTGCGCCGCGGTCGGCACCCGGATCTGATCCTCATCCCGCAGAATAGCCGCCAGATTCAGAACCGAATCCTCCGCCTCCTGCGTACAGCCGCCCGCCGCTTCCAGCGCCTCGAACACACGGGCGCCCTCCGGAAGCCGGTATACGCCCTCGCGCGTCACCGCGCCGCAGACATAGACGTAAATCACAGAAGAGTCTGCCACGGCATTCGCGCTCTGCCCCGCCGCACCGGCATTCTGCTCTGCCGCATCTGCGCCCGCTTTTCCCGCGCTCTGCCCTGCCGCATCTGCACCCGTTTTTCCCGCGCCCTGCCCTGCCGCACCGGCAGTTCGTCCGGCGTTATTCTGTTCCTCCGCCGCCGCGCCGCCTGTTCCGTCTGCTCCCGCAGTTCCGTCGATCTTCCCGTTCTGCGACTGCGCATCCCGTATCTCCGGGCTTCCGCTGCCGTTCACCTGCGATTCCTGCCCCTTTGCCGTGCCGCTTACTTCGCTCCCTGCCGTTTCCAGAGGCTCCAGCGTCAGCGTTTCCTTTCTCACACAGCCTGTCAGAGCGGCTGTCACCGCCAGCATTATGAAAAACAGGCCCAGCGCTCTCCCGGGCCTGCCTGTCTCTATTCTCTTGTGCATCTGCACAGCTCCTTTCCATCTGCAGTCTTGTTTCTGCCTGCCACTCCGATCCACAGAACTTCAACCCGCAGAATTCCTATCTGCAGAAAGGATCCCCCGCTATGCTGATGACACTATTCTATCGGAAACACCGCCGCTTTACAAGCGGACTTTTATTCGCCGCCGGTCAGCATCGAATTAATATCCACCGGCTCCGGCTCTGGAATCTCCTGCGCCGTAAACTCCTCCCCCGTCAGCTGTACCACCATCTGTTCATAGAGCGAGCGCAGCGTCTCTCCCGCATCCGCCCCGTTCCAGATTTCGGAAAACGCATTTTCCAGAAGCACCCAGAAATTGCTGGCCTCCCGCATCTTGGTCAGCGGAACCGAATCCACATACGCCTCATAGAATCCGTCCATATGCGGATCGCTGTAGCTGTATCCGCTCTGCGCCAGCGCCTTGCCCGTCCTGTCATAGAAATCATCATTGTGCTCGTAAATCATATACTGGATGAAACGGTTGGCCTCGTCCTGCTCCTGCGAGTAACCGTTGACGACCAGACACTGGGTCACTGACATCGATTTGCTCTGCAGTTCATCGGTGACATCCGGCATCCGCGTCACTCCGTACTCAAAGTCAGCCCTGCCGTCCGCTTGGGCTTCCCGCATCACCGCGGCCGCATCGCTCGTCGCCACGGTAAAAGCGATCCTGCCGTTCGCAAAATCATCCAGCACACCGCTGTAATTCACCGTATCCGTGTCAATGGAAAAGAACTGATTCAGCTGCTGATACACCTGCATGCACCGGATCGCGTCCGTATTGTAAATATCGAGCTGCGATGCGTCGTCCCCCGCCGCTCCGCCCACGTTCAGATAATTGCCGACAATATAATAATTATAAAAAATGTCATCGACATCCCAGCGAAATACGGACTCCACCCCTTCCGGCGCATCAAAGGAGTTCGCCAGCTGCAGAACGTCCATCAGCGTCTCCGGCACCGCCTCTTCCAGAGAGACGCCCGCCGTATCCGCCATCGTCTGCAGATACGTCTCGTTATAGAGAAACGCCGCCGTCTCAAAATAAAACGGATACGCCACGATTTGTCCGTCGTAAGTCACCGCATCAATCGCCGCCTGCGGGAACACGCCGCTTCCGTCAAAATTCTCCTGATCCTGCACCTGACTCGTCAGGCCCGCCAGCGACGCTTTCGCCAGGGAATCATTGCTGACGATATAGAGATCCGGCAGGTTTTCATCCGCCACAGACACCCGGTTGATCTCCTCCAGATACTCCACGCCGCTCTGCAGCACCGGTTCCACACGGTACTCATCCTGCGATTCATTATAGGAAACCGCCACTTCATTGAGATAATCCGTCAGGCTCTCGTCGTTGTACCACAGATGCAGCGTCGTCTTCCTGTTAAAAATCGAACCGTCGCTTCTCTCCGTGACCGTCGCCCCCGACGCCGCCACTCCCAGAATAACCGCCAGAAGTACCAGCACCGCCAGCACCGATAACGCTCTCGTCTTAAAACTCATAGTTACCTCATTCCGGAGCGTTTCTCGCGACGGGGCGACGCGAATCTCAAATTCGCGTCTGCCATATCCAGCAAAATCTTTGATTTTGCGTTGAGATTTGTGACGCTCCGGCACAAATCTCAGGATTGAAAAATATGCTATTGAGCTTATTTTTCAATCTTACCTCTCAATGATCTCTCTGCCGCATACGGCACACGGCTTCCACTCCACCTTCTCCGCTGCATACCTCCCGCCGCAGGCGTCCTCACGCAGGCACAAAACAGCTTTTACACAAGCCGGAAAATCTGCTCAAACTCTCAGAGTTTCTCCCCGGTCACCTCGCTGATACAGTCTGTCAGAATCGAGATCATCTCGTCGATCTCCTTTTCCGAAACGATCAGCGGCGGCACAAAACGGATGATATTCGGCCCCGCATTGATCAGAATCAGCCCTTTTTCCATCGCTTTCAGAATAATATCTCCCACCGGTCTGTCAAAGACAAGCCCCTGCATCAGTCCGGTTCCGCGGCGCGCGTAAATACACCTGAATCCGGAGACAAGTTCGTCCAGACGGCTCTCAAACACCGGCGTAATCTCCCGGACATGCTCCAGAATATGCTCCTCCTCGTACAGATCGAGAACTTTGTTGACCGCAGCCGCCGCCAGCGGATTGCCGCCGTACGTCGTCCCGTGATCCCCTGCCGAGAGGGAGTGATCCGCCACCCTCTGCGTTGTCAGGAAGGCCCCGACCGGCACGCCGCATCCCAGCCCCTTGGCCGTCGTCATAATGTCCGGTTTGATCCCGTACTTCTGCCACGCATAGAAGTACCCCGTCCGTCCCATGCCGCACTGCACCTCGTCGAAGATCAGCAGGATATCCCTCTCGTCGCAGAGCGCGCGCAGTTCATGCAGGAAGTCCTCCTGTGCCGGAATCAGGCCGCCCTCGCCCTGCACCACTTCCAGAATAACAGCCGCCGTCCTGTCACTGACAAGATTTTTCACACTCTGTATATCGTTCAGCTGGGCAAAATGAACATTCGCGACCATCGGGCCGTAGGATTCCCGGTATTTCGGATTTCCCGTCACGGAGAGCGCCCCGTACGTGCGGCCATGGAAAGAATGTTCCATCGCGATCACCTCATGATCGCCGCGCCCGTCCTTTAAATACGCGTATTTCATCGCCGCCTTGATCGCGCCCTCCACCGACTCCGCTCCGCTGTTCGTGAAAAAGACGCTGTCCATTCCCGAGAGCGCCTTCAAGCGGTGCGCCGCCCTGATCGCCGGTTCATTATAATAATAATTCGACGTATGGATAATCCGGTCAATCTGCTCCTTGAGCGCATCATTATACGCCTTGTTGCCGTATCCCAGCGCAAAAACCGCAATCCCCGCCACAAAATCGAGATACTTCTTCCCGTTGGCATCATACAGATACATCCCCTCGCCCCGGTCAATCACGATCGGATAGCGGTTATAGGTATGCAGCAGATCCTCCTCCGCCTGTTCTATCATAGCCAGCATTTTATCTTCCGCCATGTCTCAGCCCTCAACCTTCTATAAAATAAATACCGCGACAACGCGCTTTTCTCTATCGAAGCGGCCACGCCGCTTCGCACACAGTTTGCTCCGTCCGGAGCAAACTGTGTTGTTACTGGGGCAGCGTATCCTGCTCCTCATCGGGATAGAACATCGTTCCGATGCCTCGGTTCGTGAACACCTCCAGCAGCAGGCAGTGCGGAATCCGTCCGTCCAGAATATGGACACGGTTGACGCCGCCGCGCACAGCCGCCGTGCAGTTCGCGAGCTTGGGCAGCATGCCGCCTCCGATATAACCATCCGCGATCAGACGGTCCGCATCCGAGACGCTGATTCTCGAAATAAAGGAGGACTTGTCATTGATATCCTTATACAGACCCTCGATGTCCGTCAGGAATACGAGCTTGTCCGCTCCGACCGCCCGGGCGATCGCACAGGCCGCGTCATCCGCATTGATATTGTAGGTGTCGAAATTCTCATCCATACCGATCGGCGCAACAATCGGCAGATAATCGCGCTCCAGCATATCATAGAGAATCTGCGGATTGACATCCGTGATCTCCCCCACATAACCGATATCCTGTCCCGCGGAGAGTTTCTTCCTGACTGTCAGCAGGCCGCCGTCCTTGCCGCTGATTCCGGTCGCCTTGACGCCCAGAGCCTCTACCATGGAGACGAGCTGCTTGCCCACACGTCCCAGCACCATCTCCGCGATCTCCATCGTCTCCTCGTCCGTGACCCGCAGACCGCCGATGAACTGCGCCTCCTTGCCGCTCTTTGCCACCCACCGGCTGATCGCCTTGCCGCCGCCGTGCACGATAATCGGCTTAAAACCGATTAATTTCAGAAGCGTAACGTCCTTAATCACATTGCGCTGCAGTTCCTCATTGCTCATCGCCGATCCGCCGTACTTGACGACAATAATTCTGCGGTTGAATTTCTGAATATAAGGAAGCGCCTCGATCAGCACCTCCGCCTTTTTCAGCGCTTCATCCATATACTGCTCCATTGCCAACAACTCTCCTTTTCTTCATTCCCCGAGGCAGCTCCGCTGCCTCGAAGCTGTTTCGGTTTTTCCCGAAACAGCTTGTTAACTGCGGTAATCCGCATTGATTTTCACATAATCATACGTCAGATCACAGCCCCACGCAGTCGCCTCTGCCTCTCCCATATGCATCTGCGCGACGATCCGCACCGCCTCGCCGGAGAGAAACTTCGTCGCCTCCTCCTCGCTGTAATCCGCCGCGGCTCCGTTCGTGTAGATCAGAATGCGCTCTCCGTCCTTTTCAAAATAGAGGTCAACCTGTTCCGGATCAAACGAGACGCCCGCATAACCGAGGGCGCACAGGATTCTGCCCCAGTTCGCGTCGTTTCCGTACATGGCCGCTTTCGTCAGATTCGAACAGATCACCGATTTGGCCAGAATTCTCGCATTCTCCTTCGTGTCCATTCCCGTGACGCAGGCCTCTACCAGCTTCGTCGCTCCCTCGCCGTCGCCCGCCTGCATCTTTGCCAGATCCGTGCAGACCGCCGTCAGCGCCTCGAGGAAATCCGCATAGTCCTCGCTCTCCTCCTCCGCAATCGTCTCATTCCCCGCCAGCGCGTTCGCCATCACGAGGAACGTATCGTTCGTCGAAGTGTCACCGTCCACCGAGATCATGT
>JAUNGV010000069.1:0-2385 GCA_030524225.1 Eubacteriales bacterium | reverse complement strand
TGCGCCGCCTGCCGCGCCGCCTGCCCCACCAGTTCATGCGTAATCGCGACGTCTGTCTACACAAAGCCGAGCATCGTGCACATGTTCGGATGGATCATGCCGGAGCCCTTGCTCATACCGCCGATCACCGCCTGCACGCCTCCCACCTCAAACGTATAGGCGCTCTCCTTCGGATGCGTGTCTGTCGTCATGATCGCCTGCGCCGCCTCATGACCTGCTTCCTGCGTCGCCGCCTTCTTCTGCGCCAGCGCGGCCACCCCCGCCTTGATTCTGTCAATCGGCAGCTGCATTCCGATCACTCCGGTCGAGCCCAGCAGCACTGCGTCCTCCGGAATCCTCAGTGCCTGCGCCGCCGCCTGCGCCGTCTCCTCGCAGTAGCGCCGCCCCTGCTGGCCCGTGCAGGCGTTCGCAATGCCTGAGTTGACCACAACAGCCTGTACATACGGGGCGTTTTCCACCTTCTCCTTGTCCCAGAGCACCGGAGCCGCCTTGACGACGTTGCTCGTGAAGGTTCCCGCTCCCACGCAGGGCGCCTCGCTGTAAATCAGCGCCATGTCCGTCCTGTTCTCATACTTGATATGTGCCGCCGCTGCTGCCGCTGCAAATCCCTTTGCGGCTGTAACGCCGCCCTCTGTCTTTTTAATCATGCTTACTCTCCATGTTCAATTAATAATCTTGTGATTCTCCTCCACCGACTCCCCGATAAAACGGGTGATGTTTTCGCGGTTTAATACAAAATCATAATAATTCAGATCCTCCCGCTTTGTCCACCCGATCTGATTCCAGAACGCGTTGCCGATGTCATTGACGGCGAAGGCGATCAGCGAGACCTTGTTGATGTGCTCCTTGCGGAGTTCCTCCATGCAGTGCGCCACCATGGCCTTGCCGATTCCCTCCCGCCGGTACTCTCTGTGCACGCAGACATGATAGAGACATCCCCGCCTGCCGTCGCTTCCGCACAGAATCGCGCCGACGACCTTTCCATCCGCCACAGCCACCACGCTCATTCCCGGATTTCTTTTTAAAAAACGCGCCACGCCCTCTCTGGAATCGTCGATGCTGCGGATGCCAAACCCCCGGATCGAGGTCCAGAGCTCATACACCTGATCATAATCCTCCAGCGTCATCGCGCGGATCTGCGCCGCTTCTCTCATAACTTCCCTCCCATCGCGATCAGAAATCCGCGCAGGCGGCTTCTGATCTGCGTTCCTTTCTTTACGGCAGCACGGGAGCCATGGAAATCCCCGTCTCCTCCGGCAGACCGAACATCAGATTCATATTCTGCACCGCCTGCGACGCCGCGCCTTTCATCAGATTATCGAGCGCGCCCATCATGATCACGCGCCCTGTGCGCGGATCCACCTTGCAGTTGACGTCCAGATAATTGGAGCCCTCGACGAATCTCGTCTCCGGACACACCCCGTCCGGCAGCACACGGATAAACCGTTCTTTGTCATAATACCGGCTGTACACGCTGCGCAGTTCCTCCCCGGAGGGCAGCGTCCCATCGCTCTTCCTGACAAGGGAGGCATAAGCCGTCACCAGAATCCCCCGGTTCATCGGCGCCAGATGCGGCGTAAACGTCACGGTGATCTCTCTGCCGCACGCATATCCCAGCTGCTCCTCAATCTCCGGCGTGTGACGGTGCGTCGCGACGCCGTACGCCTTCGCGCTCTCGTTGACCTCGCAGTAGAGGTTCGCCACCTTGCCTCCGCGTCCCGCTCCCGACACGCCGCTGAGCGCGTCGACAATCAGCGTATCCGGATCGATCAGTCCTTCTTTGACAAGGGGATACGCCGTCAGAATCGAGCACGTCGTATAGCATCCCGGATTGGCGAGCAGCCGTGCCTGCGGGATCTTCTCCCGGTTGACCTCGACCAGCCCGTACACCGCGTTCTCAATCAGTTCCGGCGCTTTGTGTTCTATTTTATACCAGTGCTCGTAAACCGCTACGTCCTTTAACCGGAAATCCGCGCTCAGATCGATCACCTTTACCTTCTCCAGCAGTTCCTTCGTGACAAAGGAAGCGCAGGCCCCCTGCGGGGTCGCGGTGAAGATCACATCCACCTGATCCGCCAGCCGGTAGATTTCCTCTTTCATCCGCTCCGTATCGTCGTCGATACAGGTCAGATCCACAATCTCATACAAATTGCCGAAAATCGATGCGAGTTTCTGATCCGCATAGCTGCGCGACCCGACGAAAACAATCTCCACCTCCGGATGAAATGCCAGCAGCTTGATAATTTCCGCTCCTGCATAGCCTGTCGCTCCAATGATACCCGCTCTGATTTTGCTCATAACTTCTGTCTCCTCTTTTATCATTTATCATATACAGATCGCGTATAGATCGCGATGGTAGATTGCGATCTGATAGATCTCGATCTT
>JAUNGV010000068.1 GCA_030524225.1 Eubacteriales bacterium | reverse complement strand
TGATAGCGCTGCTTTAACATTTCCTCGATGATCAGGGCGAGATCGTGCTTCTCCCTCTCGTTGCGCGCCTCGTTCAGATACATGAAAACCGTCAGGAACGGCGCCTGTCCATTCGTCGTCATCAGGGTGATCACCTGGTACTGGATCGTCTGCACGCCTTTTTCAATTTCCCGGTGCAGCCGTCCCTCGACGATCTTGCTGATGGTCTCCTCTTTTGCCTCGCAGCCCAGCTCTTTGATCTCCTCGCGGACTTCCTTCTCGATCTTTTTGCGGGAGACCTGAACGAACGGAGCCAGATGCGTCAGGGAAATACTCTGTCCTCCGTACTGGTTGCTCGCCACCTGCGCAATAATCTGCGTCGCGATATTGCAGGCTGTGGAGAAGCTGTGGGGCTTCTCGATATACGTCTCGCTGATCACCGTACCGTTCTGAAGCATGTCGTCCAGATTGACGAGATCACAGTTGTGCATATGCTGCGCGTAGTAGTCGGAATCGTGGAAATGGATCAGACCGTCCCGATCCGCCTCCACAATATCCTGTGGCAGCAGCAGACGCTTCGTGATATCCTTGCTGACCTCGCCCGCCATGTAGTCCCGCTGTACGCTGTTGACGATCGGATCCTTGTTGGAATTCTCCTGCATGACCTCCTCGTTGTTGCACTCCAGAAGAGAGAGGATCTTATCGTCCGTCGTATTCGCTTTTCTGATCAGAGAACGCTGATAACGATATCTGACGTAGCCCCGCGCGATATCAAAAGCCCCCTTCGCCATGATCTGATCCTCTACCATATCCTGCACTTCCTCGACGGACACGGTGCGGTTCATTTTCGCACAGCGATAGTCGATATATTCCGCAATATCGCGAATCTGCTCATCGGTCAGTTCCTTCCGGATTCCCGCCTCATTGGCCTTCGATACGGCCGCAATAATTTTAAGACTGTCGAATTCCGCCTCGGAACCATTGCGCTTAATGATTTTCATTCTCTCCCTTTCTGCCGCAGTTTCTCTGCGATGCCCCTCCACAAAACTGCAGATTGAAAACCGCACCCCCAAGGCATGTTTTCAATCTGATGCATTCCCGCACAGAACAGCGTTTCGGCAGCTGCCCCGCGCACCTGTATGACTCTATTTTTTTGAAAAGTGTAGCTCTACTATAGCACATCCCCATAGAGGTGAATAGTCCTTTTTCCAAAAAAATACAATATCTGGGATTTCTCGTGTATACAATCCCTAAATATTGTATTTTCGGCCTCTTCCTAAAATTGTGTGAAAAAGCTGTAAAAACGCGGCAATTCGCTCAGCCCGGACCGTTTTCCCTCTCTTCAAAGCGCACAGTGCTCCACCATGAAGCCTGTCCTCACAACTCTTCCCGGAAGCAGCGCAGCAGCGCACGCACACGCTCCTTACGACTCCTCCCGGAAGCAGTGCAGCAGCGCACGGCCCGGCGCTCTCTCCTGCCACGGATAGATCGTCTGATTCAGATTCACCGCGTAGGCGACCGCACTCACAATCGCAAAGAGCGGCAGATTATCATAGCCGCAGATCGCCACGCCGAGGAAAATCGGCGCAAGAAAAGTATTCGTACCGCTCCCGAAGACCGCCGCCAGTCCCAGTCCCGCCGCCAGATCCGCCGGAAGGCCAAAGAACGGGGCCAGCACCGCGCCCAGACTCGCCCCGACCGCGCACAGCGGCGTCACCTCTCCGCCGACAAATCCCGCCGCCACCGTCAGAACGGTAAACAGGATCTTGAGCAGCCAGTCGTACGGATAGACCGTCCCGCCCTCAAAGCTCGCCTGAATCAGATTCACACCGGCTCCGGAATACCGGTTGCCGAAAAAGAGCAGAAAGCACAGGCTCATGACGCAGGAGAGGGCAAAAATGCGGACATACGGATTCCCGATCCGCCCCGCCACATAGCTGCGCGCCGTATTCAGGAGACGCGCAAATCCCCCTCCTACCAGCCCGAACAGGCCGCCCAGCACCGCCGTCTTGCCGATCAGAATCAGATCCAGCGGCAGGGGCTGCACCGCAAAATCAAACATCGGCAGCCCCAGCAGATCAGAGACGACAAACGCCGTAAAAGAAGCGATACACGCCGGAATCAGCGCCTGATACTGGAGACGTCCCGCCGCAAACAGCTCCATCGAGAACAGAACCCCCGTCACCGGCGCCCCGAAGAGCCCGCCGAAACCGGCCGCCATCCCTGTGATCAGAAACACCGTGCGGTCCCGGCAGACCGGCACCCGTCTGCCGATCCAGTGGGAAAACGCCGCGCCGATCTGCATGGCCACGCCTTCCTTGCCCGCGCTCGCCCCGAACAGATGGGCGATCCACGTCGCGCCGACCGCCATGGGGATCACGCGCAGCGGGATCTCCTTCTCCTTTCCCCGCTCCGCGTCAAAGATCAGACGCATGCCATGCGCGGCCTTTCCGCCGAATCTCCGGTAGCAGAAGACAATCACGAGACCCGCCAGCGGCATGCACGCGATCCAGATCCCCGGACGCAGATCGCGGAGCGCCGTCACCATGTTCAGTCCCATCCCGAACACTGTGTCCATCACTCCCACCGCCGCGCCGATCAGCGCCCCCATGAGCGCCAGCACCGCCAGTGTCCCGTAGTAATTTCCGATTTCTCCCAGTCTCTCTCTCATAACCCTGCCCCTCAAATGTCTGTTTTGTGCCGTTTTCCGGATAGCCTTACCATTGTTTGCCATGGACACACTGATTTCGTCCTCAAATTCCTGTTTCGTGCCGTTTTCTATGTTACGGCCACCCTGTTCTGATTGTACACGAAACCCGGGGAAAGAAAAAGAGCGGGGCTCCGATTCCCCGCTCTCCGTATACCGCGCGTTCCGCGTTTCGTTTCCCTCTGCGCCGGTTTTCCTCTGCACCACTTTTCCTCTGCGCCGATCCCAGACAAAGCCGCTTTTCTACTGTTCCCGGCGCTTCTCCTACTGCCAGTCCTTCATATACTCCCCGTGCGCCGCGATCAGCTCGTCGCACATACTCACAATATCGTCGAGGGAAAGCTCCGCCCCCGTGTGCGGATCCATCATCGCCGCCTGATAAATCTTCTGCCTGTCTTTCGTCACCGCCGCCTCAATCGCCAGCAGCTGCGGACTGATGTTCGAGAGGTTCATCGCCGCCAGCTGCAGCGGGAGCCGTCCCACATTCGTCGGGTGCACGCCGGTTCCGTCCACATAGCAGGGAACCTCCACGCACGCCTCCCGCGGCAGATTTTCGATATACCCGTCGTTGCGCACGTTGCCGCCGATCTTGTACGGCCGGTCCAGAACCACCGCCTCCATAATATAGGAGGCATATTCGTGGCTGCGCTCGTGGGTGATCTTTCCGTCCTTTAAGATCTCCTCCCGCTCCTTCTCCCAGCCCTCGATCTGGTTCACGCACCGTCTCGGGTACTCGTCCAACGGAATCTGGAACTTCTCGATCAGCTCCGGATATTTCGCTTTGATAAAAAACGGGTTGTACTCCGCATTGTGCTCGCTCGATTCCGTGCAATAGTAACCCAGACGGCGGATATACTCAAAGCGCACCATATCTTTGTGTTTCTCCGCAAGGTTCTTTCTGGCCGCTCTCTCCCGGATCTCCGGATAGAGATCGTTGCCGTCTCTGTCCCGGATCTCCAGCAGCCACGCCATGTGGTTGATTCCCGCAATCAGCTCCTGCCGTCCCTCGAGCCGGTCCTCCATATCCAGTTCCTTCAGCAGCGTCTCCGAGCAGACCTGCACGCTGTGGCACAGCCCGACTGTCCTGATCTTCGTGTAGCGCTGCAGATACCCTGTCAGCATCGCCATCGGATTGGAGTAATTGAGCAGCAAAGCATTCGGGCAGACCTCCTCCATATCCCGGGCGAACTCCTCCAGCACCGGAATAGTGCGCAGAGCGCGCATGATGCCGCCAATGCCGAGCGTGTCCGCAATCGTCTGACGCAGTCCGTACTTCTTCGGAATCTCAAAATCCGTGATGGTGCACGGATCGTAGCCGCCCACCTGAATCGCATTGACGACGAAATCCGCGCCGCGAAGCGCCTCTTTCCTCTGCGCCGCTCCCAGATACGTCCGGATTTCGGCGCGTCCCTCATTCACGTTCCGGTTGATCGCGCTCAGAATAATCTCCGAATCCTGCAGCCGCTTTTCATCGATGTCATACAGCGCGATCTGCGCCTCGCGCAGCGCCGGCGTGCACATGCAGTCTCCCAGCACATTTCGTGCAAACACTGTACTTCCGGCCCCCATAAAAGTAATTTTCATATGATACCCCCATTCCGGCGCAGTGCAAATCCCTCTGCGCTCCTTCTCCCGGACGGCGCGCCCCAAAATAAATTCCCCGCCGTTCCCTGTCACATTTCTCTGTACTCGCTCGGGCTCTTTCCCGTTCGCTGCCTGAAAATCTTGGAAAACGCCAGCTGATCCTCGTACCCCACGGCCGCCGCAATCTCCCGCACGGACAGATCCGTCTGCTTCAGGAGAGAGCGCGCCTTCTCAATCCGCAGACGCACGAGATATTCCTGGGGCGAACAGCCTGCCGCCTTCTTGAACTGACTGTAGAGGTGACTGCGCGTGACGCCGATGTGCGCGGCCAGTTCCTCGATCCGGAGCCTCTGGTTATAGTTCTGGCGCAGGTAATCAAGCGCATACTCCACATAAACCGCCTGCGGATAAGCGCGGCGCTGCGCCGCCCCCTCCGGTGTCGCCCGGTACTCCTGGATCAGATCGGCGAACACCATCAGCAGAAGCCCGCCTCTGCGCAGCTCGTTGGCGTACGTCGGCTGACTGGCCGCGATCATCTCCTCGATATACCGGCTGATCGTCTCCCAGCACTCCAGCCTGCGCACCGGCCGATCCGGCGTGAAACCGGCGCTCTGCGCACATTCCCCCGCCCGGATTCCGCTGAAACCGATCCATGTGTAAAACCACGGCGTCTTCCGGTCCGCCTCATACCACGCCTCTTCCCTCGGCGGAATCAGAAACGCCTCTCCCGGCCCCAGTTCATAGGTGCGTCCCCGCATCGTCAGCGTTCCGCGCCCTTCCCGCACGATGTGCAGAACGTACGTCTGTCTGCGGTTCGGACCGAAGCGGTGCAGCGGCGTGCAGTACTCCCAGCCGTAATACTGGAGACACAGTCCCTCCGCGCCAATCTGTGATTTTTCCATAGAAGAATATTCGATTGATTCGCTTTCGCCTGCCGATCGTCCCATTCCGTTTCCCTGCCGCTTTCCACGGTTCCTCCCCCGCCGCCTTCCACGGTTCCGAAAGCACTGCCGTATGCCGGCCGCCATCCTGCACCAGCAGCAGCCGTCGCTATCTTTTCAATTTCCTACTCTCTGCAGCATTTCCGGGCAGTAGCTGCCCTTGTTGTTATCATAGCGAAAGATCTGTAATTCAGCTATGGAATTTTGTTCGCTTTCTATAGATTCATGCACACAGTTCTTCGTTTCCGCGGACTCCCTGTCCTCTGTCCTTCTTCCATTCCGGCGTCTCGTGCTTTTCACAGCGTCTGGAATGCCGCGTCCTGCGGACTTCCCCTGTCCGAAGTCCTCCGTCAGTTCTCCGTGCCGTCCACCATGAAATAGCCGACGCCCATCTCTGTAAAAATATACTTCGGCTCCGCGGGATTTTTCTCCAGCTTGCGCCGGATATTCGCCATATTGACGCGCAGAATCTGATTGTTGTCCGGAAGATTGGGCCCCCACAGTTCCTTCATGATAAATTCATAGGTCAGAACCCGGCCCGCATAGCGCGAGAGAAGGGAAACGATCTTGTACTCGTTCTGCGTCAAATGCACCTTTTCCCCCTCCACAGTGATCTCACGGCGAGCGTAATCAATGCGCAGATCGCCTGCGATAAAAATCCCCTCCTGCATCCCCGCCTGCGTGCGCCCCGAATAATAACGCCGGATGCAGAGGCGCACCCTCGCGAGCAGTTCCGCCGTGCCGAAGGGCTTCGTCACATAATCGTCAACCCCCAGATCCAGCGCCTCCACTTTATCTCTCTCGTGCGTCCTCGCCGAGACCACCACAATCGGTATCGTGGACCACTGGCGGACAGCCTTGATGATCTCCACGCCATCCATGTCCGGAAGCCCGAGATCAAGTATCATCAGATCCGGGCAGGCCGAAGTCACCATCATCAGCGCCTGCTTTCCGTTCTTTGCCGTCAGCACCCTGTACTGGTTCGCGCTCAGAATCGCCGCCATAAAGTTGCCGATGGAATCCTCGTCCTCCACCAGTAATACGGTATATGTTGTCGCTGCGTTGCTCATACCTTCCTCCCTGCCCGCATCGCTCCTGACATGTTCCTTTCACGCTCCTGCGGTTCTCTTCATGATACTCTTCTGCTGCACTCCTGCCCGATGTCCTTTCGCCGCACCTTTTTGCAGCTCTTTCTGCTGTACTCTTCTTCCGATTCGCCCGAACCGCTATCTGTCTCCATACTCTCCCGTCTCCGGATCCCGATTCCCTTTCTCCAGCGGCAGCAGAATGGTGAATTCCGCGCCTCCCCCTTCGGCATTGTCCGCGATCATTTCGCCGCCGTGGGCCCTGATGATCGTGTAGCAGACGGAAAGACCGATTCCCATATTGCGCCGGTTGTCACCCGTCTCGGGATCGACGGTTTTGCCTTTGTTGATTCTGCGCAGGAGATCGCCCCGTATGCCGACGCCGTTGTCCCGCACCGTAATCAGCGCGGTTCCCTCTCCCTCCTGCGCGCTGATCTCCAGCCGCAGTTCTTCTCCGCGTTCTCCGTGAATCACGGCATTTTCCATCAGATTGATCAGCACCTGCTCCATCAGGATCGCGTCCATCGGCACCGGAAAAGGATCCTCCGGCACCCTCACCCTGACCTCCTGCTGCGGAAAGCGTTTCCGGAACTTGCGGACCGCATCGGGAATCATCTCTTCCATATATTCCGGCTGCTTCACGATTCTGGCCTTGCTTCCGCCCTCGATTCTCGTCACCGTCAGCAGATTCACCACCATATTGATCAGCCACTGAATGTCCTCTTTGGCTCCGCGCAGCAGCGCCTTCCTCTCCTCAGGGAGAATCTCCTCCTCGCTCTCCTCCAGCAGCGTCACCGTCCCGAGCACAGAGGTCAGAGGCGTGCGGATATCATGCGAGACGGCCCGCAGGAGATCGCCGCGCATCTTTTCCATCTCCGCCTCCATCCTGCGCTCCTGACTCTTCTTGACCTCCGTCATCATCGCACTCGTGACGATCGACACCACCAGCATGCTCAGGATCGCGATCGGGTATCCGGTCAATGTGAAATTAAACGCCATATACGGGTATGTGAACACATAATTAACGCCCAGCACGCCCAGCACCGAGGCGACAATCCCGTACACATAGCCATCCGTAAAACGCGACGCCAGAAACACCGCCAGAATAAAAATCATCGACACATAGCCCGAATTGGTCATTGGCTGTCCGAAATCATGGATTGAATAACAGAGCAGTGAAGCCACTGCCAGAAATCCCGCCGTGATACCGAGATTGCGGGCGATATGCCGGATCCTCTCCTTCATACCGTATTCCCCCTGACTGCGCCGGAAGCCCCACTGTTTTCTGTGTTCCGACGCCTTTTTTCTCAGTATACTCCTTTTTAATGTTTTCGTGGTGCTTTCCCTGACGGTACCCGCTGACCCCGCCGGGGAATGCGGGCGGCCTGCGTCTCTGCGCCCCGCTTTGCCCTCCGCCGCGACCGGCACTGTCTGTAATTTTTTCACCGCTTCGTCACTCTCCCGATTCCCGCGCAGTGCCGCACAGAGATTCTGATTCCGCGACACCCCGATTCGTCATGCCCAGACTCTGACATCCGCCCCTGCCCGGC
Organism: Eubacteriales bacterium; assembly: GCA_030524225.1. Lineage (GTDB taxonomy): Bacteria > Bacillota > Clostridia > Lachnospirales > Lachnospiraceae > CAG-791. Next base: position 6,989 of record JAUNGV010000068.1, on the reverse strand, counting down.
TCCGGGTGTTCCGCTCTGACATTTGCTCCTGCCCACTCCTGAACGTTCCCACTCTGACATTCGCCTCTGTCCGGCTCCGGGTGTTCCTGCTCTGACATCCGCCTCTGCCCGGCTCTGCCGTTTTCTTTACAGCTATTATTGTCTGGTGCTACTAACTATAAAAGGACTCATCGCTAAGGTGTGTTAAAACGTCGGAGCTCTGTGTTAAGAAACTGTGAAGTTCCTCTTGACACAAATACCCCGATGGGGTATCTTCTCTATATACCCCACAGGGGTATCAGGAAAATTCCGCTGTACCACTGCAGCGCCGACACATCCATCGAGAAACAGAACAGGAGAGCCTATGACAGAAACAGGAAATTCTGTAACCGGAAATCATCAGGAAGCGGAGGCACACACTCACTCTTCCTGCAGCAGCGGCTCCTGTCCGCACTGTCACTACAAACACACGCCGCGGGATCCCGAATCGCTCCGCCAGCTCCAGAACCGTTTAAACAGGATCATCGGCCAGCTCGGCGGGATCAAGACGATGCTCGACGACAACCGCTACTGCGGCGATATTCTCACACAGATCGCAGCCGCGGAGAGCGCCCTGCAGAGTCTGGGGCATCTGATCCTGCAGGAACACATGGAAACCTGCGTCGTCGAGGAGATTCGCAGCGGCAATACGGAAATCATGGACGAAGCGCTGACCCTGATCAAAAAACTAAAATAGGAATTTATGCCGGAGCGCTGACCCTGATCAGAAAATTAAAATAGGAATTTATGCCGGAGCGCCATAAATTCCGAAGAAAACAACCAAGACTGTGAGACTGGCGCCGTCTGCCGCACAGCGCGCTCCGGAATGGAACGTAACGCATAAAGTAAGAAGCAGTGTGAACCATATGCCCGCATAAAGACACTTCGGGCAGATTTTCGCACCGGAATGGGGATTGTTTATGAAAAAACAGAAATTCAACGTAACAGGAATGTCCTGCGCCGCCTGCAGCGCCCATGTGGAGAAGGCGGTTTCCGGCGTGGCCGGAGTGAAGAGCGTCGCGGTCAGTCTCCTGACCAATTCCATGGCTGTCGAATACGAAGAACCGGCCACGGACAGCGCCATCTGCGAGGCAGTGGCAAATGCCGGCTACGGGGCCTCTCCTGACGTCTCCGGAGCAGGGTCTTCTGCCGCAGCAGCAGCCAGCGCCGCCCAGAGCCGCGCCGCGGCCAGAGAGGCGCTGGAGGATCACGAAACGCCTCAGATCGCCAGAAGGCTGATCGCCTCTCTTCTTCTGCTGCTCCCTCTGATGTACGTCTCCATGGGACATCTGATGTGGGGATGGCCACTGCCTGAGGCGCTTGCCGCTCATCCGATGGCAATCGCCCTCTACGAGCTGCTTCTCACCGGAGCCGTCATGGTGATCAATCAGAAATTTTTCATCAGCGGTTTTAAAAGTCTCGCACACGGAGCGCCGAACATGGACACCCTGGTCGCGCTCGGCAGCGCGGCCGCTTTTGCCTACAGCACGGCCATCCTTTTCCAGATGAGCGCCGCCACCGATCATGAGACGATGCACATGGGACTGCACGAGCTCTATTTTGAATCCGCCGCTATGATCCTGACGCTCATCACTGTCGGCAAAATGCTCGAGGCCCACAGCAAGGGAAAAACGACGAACGCAATCAAGGCGCTGATGGATCTCGCCCCCAAGAAAGCCCGCGTCATCCGCGACGGAAAGCAGATTGAAATCCCCGCCGAAGAGGTGATCGTCGGCGACACCTTTCTTGTGCGTCCCGGAGAGAGCATTCCTGTGGACGGCATCGTCACCGAGGGCGAGAGCGCAGTCAACGAGGCGGCCCTGACCGGCGAAAGCCTGCCGGTGGACAAAGGACCCGGCAGCCGCGTCAGCGCCGCCACCATCAATCAGAACGGCGCGCTCACCTGCAGCGCCCTGCGGGTCGGAAACGACACGACGCTGAGCCAGATCATCGAGATGGTGGAAAACGCCGCGGCTACCAAAGCCCCGATTGCCAAAGTCGCCGACCGCGTCTCCGGTATTTTTGTCCCCACGGTAATCACGATTGCCATTCTCGATTTTATCGTCTGGATGCTGGCCGGACAGACCTTCGGCTTCGCTCTCGCCCGGGCGATCAGCGTCCTCGTCATTAGCTGCCCCTGCGCGCTGGGGCTGGCCACTCCGGTTGCCATCATGGTCGGCAACGGACTCGGCGCCAGAAACGGCATCCTCTTTAAGACGGCCGCCTCTCTGGAAACCACAGGTAAGACCGATTACGTGGTGCTCGACAAGACCGGAACCGTCACACAGGGAAGGCCTCAGGTCACGGATCTGCTGCCCGCAGCGGATATTTCCGAAGAAGAACTGCTGCGCACCGCGGCCTCTCTGGAATCCCTGAGCGAACACCCGCTCGCAAGAGCCGTGGTGCAGCGCGCAGATGAGCTCTCCCTCTCCCTGAGCGCCGCATCCGATTTCACCGCGCTGCCGGGACACGGCGTGCGCGGCACAGTGGACGACAAAGTGATCGTCGGCGGCAATGCCATCTCCATCCGCAGGCTTCTCTCCGAACACACGGAGGACCACGACGGCATCCGCTCTGCCGAGAACTCCGCCCCGAACAATTCCGCGACATCCACGGCAGACTCCGGCAGAAACGCCTTCGCCGGAAACAACGCTCTCTTCGCCGCCGGGGACCGTCTCGCCGCCGAGGGCAAGACGCCGCTCTACTTCACACGGGACGGAAGACTCCTGGGCATGATCGCCGTCGCTGACGTCGTCAAGCCGGACAGCGCCGCTGCGATCCGCACGCTGAATGAAATGGGCATCCGCACCGTTCTGCTGACCGGGGACAACAGAGCCACGGCAAACGCGATCGGCAGGCAGGTAGGGATCTCCGCCGTTGTCTCCGACGTGCTTCCGAACGACAAAGAGGAAGTTGTCCGCAAGCTCACCGCCTTCGGCAAGGTCGCGATGGTCGGCGACGGTATCAACGACGCGCCCGCCCTGACCCGGGCAGATGTCGGAATCGCCATCGGAGCCGGAGCAGACGTCGCACTCGACGCCGCAGACGTCGTCCTGATGAAATCCAGTATCGAGGATGTGGTCGGGGCTATTCGCCTCTCCAGACAGGTTCTGCGCAATATCCACGAAAATCTGTTCTGGGCCTTCTTCTACAACGTGATCGGAATTCCGCTCGCCGCAGGCGTGTTCATTCCCGCCTTCGGTCTGACCCTCAATCCGATGATCGGAGCGGCCGCAATGAGTCTGTCCAGCTTCTGTGTCGTCACGAACGCCCTGCGACTGAATCTCTTTAACCTGCGCTCCGGCAGGCGCGACAAGCGCAGAGAGGGTAGCAAGGAACTGCCCGCTTTCCTGACCGGAGAGGCTGACCATGTCAAGAACAGGCAGGCAGAACAGCCGGGGAATCCGTGCACCACACAGTGCAGCACCGGCTGCGAAACTACCGGAACAGCAAACAGCGCAGAGAAAAGACCAGACACAAAAACAGAAAAAGAAAAGGAGAACAAAACAATGGAAACCATGACAAGAACAATCGCAGTAGAAGGAATGATGTGCGAGCACTGTGTCGCACACGTCAAAAAGGCGCTCGAGGCCATTGAGGGCGTAAGTGGAGCGGATGTCTCCCTCGCCGACAAAAAGGCCGTCGTCACCCTCCATCAGGAGGTTGCCAACGGCGTCTTAAAGGACGCGGTCAAGAACGCCGGATACGAGGCCGGGGAAATTTCATAGCAGACAGGCTCTTCTCCATACCATTGGAGAGGAGCCTGTTTTTCTGTTTGGTTTTCTGTTTTTCCTACCCTTTACTTGCCTTTTTGATAGAGTTAGCTATAATGATTGTTATTGTTCAGCTTTGGTATAGTCACTGTCATAACGGCCGCTTCCGGTCCGTTAAGAAAGGATTCCCGTGAAAATTCTGATTGCAGGCGACGGCAAGGTCGGCGCCACGCTGACAAGACAGCTGTCCGCGGAAGGGTATGATATCACTCTGATCGACTCCGATCAGGAGGTTCTCGAACGCAGTATGGAACAGTACGACGTCATGACCGTCTACGGCAACTGCGCCTCCATGGACGTCCTGAAAACCGCCGACGTCGGGGAGGCGCAGCTGCTGATCGCAGTCACCAGCGCCGACGAGGTCAATCTGCTGAGCTGCCTGACAGCGCACGCTCTCAATCCCCGGATTCACACGATTGCCCGGATCCGTAATCCCGAGTACACCGGACAGGCCTACTCCATGCGGGAGGCCTTCGCCCTCTCACTCTCCATCAACCCCGACAGGCAGGCGGCGGTGGAAATCGAGCGGCTCATCAAATACCCCGGGTTCCTCAAACGCAGTTCCTTCGCCAAGGGGCGTGTGGAAATCGTGGAGCTGCGCGTCACTGAGAAGAGCGCGCTCTGCGGACTCGCCCTGAGCAGCTTCTATAAAGTACTCAGCTGCAAGGTCCTCGTCTGCGCGGTGCTGCGCGACGGCAGGGCCATCGCGCCGGACGGCAATTTCGTCCTGCAGCCCGCCGACAAGATCTTCGTGACAGCCTCGGCGGACTCCCTCACCACCCTGCTCAAAAATCTCAATATCATCACGCACAAAGCCAAACGTGTCATGCTGGCAGGCGGCGGCCGCGTCAGCTACTATCTGGCGCAGGATCTTAGCCGCGCCGGATACTCCGTGCAGCTGATCGAGCAGAGCGAAGAGCGCTGCAGGCAGCTGGCTTCTCTCCTTCCGGACACCTGTATCGTCCACGGAGACGCCAGCGATCAGACGCTCCTGGACAGCGAGGGTCTCTCCGACTGCGACGTGTTCGTCTCCCTGACCGGACTCGACGAGCTCAATATGATTCTCTCTCTCTGCGCGCAGAGCAGCGGCGTCCCCCACGTCATCACCAAGATCGGACGTTTCACGACTTCCAAGATTCTGGACAGTCTCCCGCTGGGCAGCGTCGTCAGTCCCAGAGAGCTCTCCTGCAGCACAATTGTCCGCTACGTCCGCGCCATGCAGAACAAAGAGGGCGCCGCGCTGACGATTCACTCCATCGCGGAGGGACAGGCGGAGGCCATCGAGTTCCTCGTCGACAGGAACACCCGCCACTGCGGGGAACCGCTCAAGGTACTGAACGTACGCAAAAACGTTCTGGTCTGCTGCATCATCCGCGGAATACAGACCATTATCCCGGACGGTGATTCCTTCCTGAAAGAGCGGGATACCGTCATCATTGTTGCCACTAACGAAATCGTCATCCGTCAGCTGAACGACATTTTTGAAGAATGAACTATAAAATGATAGGGCGCGTCAACGCCTTGATTCTCGCGGTAGAAGCCGCTTTTATGTTTCCAGCCCTGCTGATCTGTCTGTGGGACCGCGATTTTCCGACGGCTCTCGCTTTCTGGCACAGCATTCTCCTTACGCTCGCCGCTTCCGGCATCCTCGCCCTGTTTTCCCGAAAAGCGCGGCGCGGTTTTTATGCCCGGGAGGGACTGGTCTGCGTCGGAATCAGCTGGATTATCATGAGTCTTCTGGGATGCCTGCCCTTTTATCTCTCCGGACAGATCCCGCACTACATCGACGCCCTGTTCGAGATCGTCTCCGGCTTTACCACGACGGGAGCTTCCGTCGTCGCTGACGTCGAAGTCCTGACGAGAGGCGTGCTCTACTGGCGCTCCTTCTCCCACTGGCTCGGCGGCATGGGCGTACTCGTCTTCCTGCTCGCCATTATTCCTCTGAGCGGCCGGAACGACGGCTTCACCATGCATCTTCTGCGTGCGGAAAGTCCCGGTCCGAACGTCGGCAAGCTCGTTCCCCGTATGCGCCAGACCGCAATGATTCTCTATCTCATTTATATTCTGCTCACAATCCTGACGGTTCTCTTCCTGCTGGCGGGGAAGATGCCTCTGTTCGACGCTGTCTGCACCGCGTTCGGCACAGCCGGCACCGGCGGATTCGGCATCAAGAGCGACAGCATGGCGGGCTATTCTCCCTACCTGCAGAACGTCTGCACGGTTTTCATGCTTCTCTTCGGCGTCAATTTCAGCTGCTATTTCCTGCTTCTGCTGCGCCGCTTCCGAAGCGTCTGGCAGGATGAGGAGCTCCGGATTTATCTCGCCTTCTTTGTCGGCAGCACCGCGCTGATCACCTGGAACCTGCGCGGTTTCTATGAAACGATCGGCGAAACAGTGCGCCATGCCGCCTTCCAGGTCTCCAGCATTATGACGACCACCGGCTTTGCGACGGTCGACTTCGACGCGTGGCCCAGCTTTTCCAAGGCGATTCTTCTCTGCCTCATGATCGTCGGCGCCTGCGCAGGCAGCACCGGCGGCGGCATGAAATGCATCCGCGTCCTCCTGCTGCTCAAGATCATGCGCCGCAACATCCAGCAGGTGCTCCATCCGCAGAAAATTCAGGTCATCCGGGTCAACGGGCAGGTGATGAGCGAGAAGATCCTCGGCAACACCAACGCTTATCTGGCCGCCTATGTGGTGATCGTAATTTCGAGTTTCCTCATAGTCTCCCTCGATGGTTTCTCCATCACCACGAACCTCTCCGCGGTGCTCGCCTGCTTCAACAACATCGGTCCGGGACTCGAGCTCGTCGGCCCGGCCGGCAATTTCGGTTCCTTCTCGATCCTCTCCAAGCTCGTTCTCATCCTGAACATGCTGGCAGGCCGCCTCGAGATTTTCCCGATGCTGGTGCTTCTCTCCCGGAGCACCTGGAAGCATCAGTAAGCTGTACTGTAAAACAAAAGACTCCGTCATCCCATGATCTTTCAACATGGAGATGGCGGAGCCTTATTTTTTGCTTTTTGTAAGAAATGCCTGCACAAGCTTTTTTTCATAGTGCAAAAAGAATGGGAACTGAAGTGGAATCCCACAGTAAAACCGATGCGCAGACTTTTTTCATACTTCAAAAGGAGATGTGAACCGAAGCTCACATCTCCTTTTGCATTTTAATCTTTGCCTCTACTATACATTTCTATTACT
>JAUNGV010000067.1 GCA_030524225.1 Eubacteriales bacterium | reverse complement strand
CGGTCTGGGCTGTCACCGCCTGTGCTGGTGCCGGTCGCAGAACTGCCCGCGCTGCTGTTCCCTGTGCGGCGGGTGCCGTTCGCGGAATTGCCTGCGCTGCTGGTGCCTGTACTGCTGTTGCCATTCGCGGAGTTTCCTCCGCTACTGTTCTGACTGTCGCCCGAATCATCTGTATTGTCTGTATTCTGGCTCCCATCCTGCGAATCAGGGGATGTGCCATCGTTTCCACTGTCCCCCGTATCGTCCGTGCTGCTGTTGTCATTCACACTGTCGCCGCCCGTACTGCTGTTGTCTCCCGCACTGCCGCCGTCTGTACCGCCGTTCGCGCTGCTGTTGCCATTCGCGGAACTGCTTGCACTGCTGTTCCCTGCGCCGCTGTTGCCGTTCTCCGAACTGTCTGCACGGTCATTTTCCTTATCTCGGCTTCCCAGAAGCGCCGGAATGTAGCCCGCCGCAGACGCCACCGTGACAGAGTGTTCCGGCAGAAGCGCCACCGGCGTACTCTTTGCCGCGACGCTTTCCGGACTGCCGTCCTCATGGCTGACCGGACTGCTTTCTTCCCTTTGTGCGGCTCCTCCATCTCCGGAATCAGAAGCAGCAGTTCCAGACGTCTCACCTCCATTCACAGAGGAATTTCCTTCTGACCCGTTTCCGGATGCTTCTTCCTCAGTGGACTTGTCCGCCCCGCTGTTCTCCATGCCGCTCACTTCAGATTTGCCGCCGTCGCTCTCCTCGCTGCCGGTTTCGCTTCCGGACGTGCTCTCTCCGCCGGATGCGCCTGCGTCATTTCCGCTTCCGGTTGTGCCGCTTCCCGCAGTATCGGTGCTCTCCTCGCCGGATGTCCCGCTGCCGGAGGTTTCCGTTTTGCCCGTGTCGGATGTCTCATTGTCAGATGTCTCCGTTTTGCCTGTGTCGGAGGAAGAATCCGCTCCGGACGTCTCCGTCTTGTCCGTACCTGCCGTCTCGTTCTTCTCCGCTCCGCTCGTGCCGCTCTCCGGCATCGAAACGTCCGAGCCTGCCGCCGCGCTCCAGTTCACATCGGAGAGCACCTGTTCCAGATCCTTCATCACAACGCCGGCCTGTTTCAGAACGCCTGTCAGATCGTTAAAGATCGCCCGCGCCGTCTCGGTGTTGACTGTGCCGCTCTTGATCTCCTCCTGCGCCTTGTCGATATTCTGCGACAGACTGTTCAACTGCGATGCCAGCACCGCAAGATCCTTTTCCAGCTGTTCCACAGACGCAGGCACATTCTGTCCGGCCAGACGCAGCGCTTCTTTTAATGCGTCGAGCGAGGAGCGGATATTGTCGCACGCACTCTTCAGATTCTGTACGAGAGAGCGCAGGCGGCTGATGGAGTCCCCTGTCAGCCGGAACGACTCATGAAGACTGCCGGAAATATCAGACATATTGTCAAACAGACTCGTCGCTCCCGAGGATGCCGTGTGAAAATCGGACAGAATCGGCGTGAGCGAATCGATATGACGGTCGATCGCCGCCGCCAGACTGTTGATTGTCGCAACATTACTCTCGATCGATCCATGCAGCAGGTCGCTGATTTCCTTGGCGCTCTCCTGCGCGCCGTCCAGATATTCCGCCGTCTGACCAAGACGCTCGGAGACGGCGGCCGAACTCTCCCCGGCATCTGCCGCCGCGGTATCGAGCAGTTCGTTCAGTGTATCCAGTTCCGCCTGCAGATCCGCCAGGGAACTCTCCGAGAAGAGCAGCTCGATGTCCGGTACCATCTGTCCGGCAATCCCGCCCACATCCTTTCGTCCGTAAACCGCGCCGTTATTGACACAGCCGTTCAGATATCCCGACTGCCGCCCGACGATGCCGCCCACGTTATAGCCGACATGCTGATATCCGACCGCTCCGTTATTCGTACAGCTCTGCAGAATGCCGCCGGAGTACCCCGCAATTCCTCCGATATCCGTGGACGCCACCACCTCGGCCTGGGAATCGTCTGCTTTCAGCGTGCGGTACAGCAGACTTTCCAGCGCCTCCGTCGACGGACTCTGATCCTGCACCGTCGTGTTGACGGACGCCTCGTTCACGCTGCGTCGGATCACCCCGAGATTCTGTCCGGCAATGCCGCCTGTATACCTTGTTCCCTGTACCGTTCCTTCCGCGGTGCAGCCCGCGATCTCTCCTGTCTCCCCGTTCGATCCCGCAATGCCGCCCACATAGCTGACCGCCGAAACATCTCCGGAAAAGCTGCAGCTGCGGATCAGACCGCGGTTTGTCCCCGCGATACCGCCCGCATACGCCTGCTCCCCATCCGGTGTAACCGTTCCCTCCACACGCAGATTCTCCACAACGCCGCCCTCTTCCACATAGGTAAAAAGCCCTGCGCCAGATGTGCTCCCCTGCAAATTTACTCCGCTGATCGTGTGGTTCTGCCCGTCAAATGTCCCGGAAAAGCTCGGAATCGTGATCTCCTCTCCTGCCAGATCCAGATCCTCCTCCAACGTCACGATCTTGTCCAGCGAATAGGAATCGAGAGAACAGTTTCTCGCCAGTTCCCGCAGATCGCTCACCGTCCGGATCGAAACCGCAACGGTTTTCTCCGGCCTCTGCGTGACAATCGGACGGATCTCAGAAGCGTGTTCTCTCTGTTTCGCGCTGTCCGTATCCTGCCCGCTTCCATCCTCTCCCGCACTGTTTTCGCCCGATGCGTTTTCATTGACCGCCGCTGCGGTCTCCTCCACCGCAGCCTGCAGCGCCCCCTGCGCCGCCTGAACAGGCAGGGGCAGAGCGGCCTGTATCATGCCCGCCGCAAGGCAGACGCTCACTGCAGCCGCACAGGCACGGGCTCCGAGAGAGGCCCCGTTGCGCCTGCGCCGGCCGGCCTTCCGTCCCCGTCTCTGCCCGCCTCTGCCGGTCTGTTCCGACAGGCTTAGAATTCTCTTTCTGCTCATCTATCTGTCCTCCTGCTCCGCGGAGCTTTCTTCCGGCTTCACCGCACTCTCTTTCTTTTCTGCGGCAGCCTCCCGCATACTCTGCACTCGTCCGCCTGCCTTCGCCGCGCTCTCCTTCTTCTCTGCGGCGCCTTCCCGAAGGCCCTGCTTCTGTCCGCCCGCATTCTCCGCGCTTTCCGCGTCCCCGCCATTCTCCGCGTTTTCCCTGAATGCCGGATCGCCCGATTCTCCGTCCGCTGTATTTTCCGCTTTGTCTATATCGCCTGAGATCAGGCTGACATTGACGTCTCCGTCCACAATCGCGTGCACCGTGCCGCTGACCGTACCGGAAATCTCACCGTAAACAAGACCGTCCAGACGCATTCTCCCGCTCTCCTTACGCCGCTTCAATGCGACATTGACGGAGAACGATGTCTTATTGATAATTCTCTCTCCGATCAGCAGCAGCTGCGGCAGCACAAACATAACGAGAATAATCGAAATCACCGTGCCGCGCCCCAGACACTGTCCGATTCCGACGATCGCCGCCTCCGAGGTCATCTGACCGATCAGCGTGCCTGCAACAGCGAGGATCGTCCCGGACGTCAGAATCGTGGGAAACGCGAAATTCATCGTCTCAATCACCGCCGTCTTCCTGTCCACTCTCTCCCGCATCTCCAGATAGCGGTTGGAGATCACGATTGCATAGTCGATATTCGCGCCCATCTGAATCGAGCTGACGACGAGATAACTCATGAAGAACAGATCGTTTTTCATCAGATACGGGAAGGAGAAGTTGATCCAGATACTTCCCTCAATCACCAGAATCAGCAGAATCGGCATTCCGACCGACTGGAACGTAAAGAGCAACACCACCAGTACGATCAGGATCGAGATCAGCGTCACCACCATATTGTCCCGCTCAAACGACTTGGCAAAATCATACTCATTGGTCGCATTACCCGCGACATAGACCGTCCCCTCCGGATAGAACGTCTGCGCCGTCTCCCGCAGCGTATCGGTAAACGCAAAGGTCTCGTCTCCGCCAACCGGCAGATTCAGATAAACGAGCATCCGGCTGTAATGCTCGCCCTGCAGCTGGAGCCTGCCGTTGTGCAGCTGCTCATACGCATCGTCAAGCGTCTCCTGCGTACTGGAATCCAGACTCACATAGCCGTCCTGCACCTGTTCATAGACAAAGGTGAAAATATCAATCAGCGGAATACTGTAGGAGGAAATGCCTCCCACAATCTTGCCGTAATCCCCGTCATTGGCCGCATACGCCGCATAAATGGTCTCCGCCAGCTCATAGTCGAGATCAGTCAGCTCTGAGAACTGCCGCGGCGTCAGACGGTCCGTGACCTTGTACTGGTCCATCGCCGTCGTATTGGCGAGTCCCACTGCGCTCTCCACCTCCGGCATCTCTTCGATCCGGTTCAGGAGTCTGCGCTCCGTCGCGTAATCCCCCGCCGGAACGACGACGGCAACCATATTGTCACTCTCGAAGGTATCCGCAATCTTGTTCTCCGCAATCTGCGTGTCGTTGAGTACAGGCGTCGTCAGCGTCTCATAACCGTAGACGTACGGGCATTTTCCGGACAGAATGAACGCCCCCAGAACGACGACGGCAAAGACTATCGGCACGACATGACGGGTGCGATATGCGAATTTACCCACAAAGGGAATGGACGGCACGAGATTCCTGTGCTTCGTTTTGTCCATCAGATTACCGAACAGCATCAGCAGTCCCGGCATCAGGAAGAAAACCGAAATCAGGGAAAAGAGAATCGCCTTGATCAGACAGATTCCCATGTCCACCCCCAGCCGGAACTGCATAAAGAGCATCGCGGCCAGACCGCCGATCGTAGTCAGGCTGCTGGCGCAGATCTCCGGAATCGCCTTGCTCAGCGCGACGACGATCGCATCCCGCACCGGAAGCGTCTGATGCTCCTCCTTGTACCGGTTGCAGAAAATAATGGCATAGTCAAGCGAGAGGGCCAGCTGCAGACAGATCGTCACGGAATTGGACACGAACGAGATCGTCCCGAGCAGGAAGTTCGTCCCCATGTTCAGAATGGCCGCGCCGACAAAGGTCAGAATCAGCACCGGAACCTCCGCCCACGTCGAGGACGTCAGCAGCAGAACCGCCAGTACGACAATCGCCACAATCACAATGATAACGCTCATCTCGTCGGCGATGATTTCCGATTCCTGATCTCCCAGATCCGTGGACACATAGGTATCGTAGGAATGCAGCGCTTCCTGCACCGTATCCAGCGCCGTGAGGCAGCGGTCGTCGTTCTCATCATAGGCAAAGGTGACTGTAAACAGAGCGGCGGCGGTATTAAAGTGGTCCGCGCTCTCATCAAACGCGACGCTCTGAACCCCTTCCAGCCCCTCCAGCTTCGCCTGCAGCGCCTCGGCCTCCTCATAGGAAACGCTGTCCACCATCACGCTCGCCGTGCCGAACGTCGTGAACTCCTCCTCCATCAGATCAAGCGCCTGCCGCGTCTCAGAGGCAGGCGGCAGATAAGCGGTCAGATCGTTCTCCACATGAACCCAGTTCCTTGAAAATGCGGAGAAGACGACAAGCATTGCAAAAATCAGAAAAATCAGATTCCGCTTATCGACAATAAATCCAGCCAGTTTTTTCATTGTACAGTATTCCCTCTCTTATCATTTCACCGTTATGATGTAATATCTATTGAAAACCGCCTTTAGCGATAGAATTATGACACATTTCCAAAATCAAACACCCGTTGCTTTTTGAAAACGCAATCATTATAATAAACACAGAATCACCGCGCAACCCTCAAACAGGGGTCGAGTGTCCAAAATAATAACAGCAGGGAAATCCGAATCCGGACAGCCCTGTCAGGAAGAGAGAGAAAAAGGAGATTTCCTTATGGCAAAGGCAGAATACCGCAGTGCGGTCCGCTCGCGCAGACTGATCTGTCAGGCGCTTGCGGCGCTGATGCGGGAAAAACCGCTGGATAAAATCACCGTAACGGATGTGGTAAACCGGGCGGATTTAAACCGCGGAACCTTTTATTCACACTACACCGATATTCAGGACGTGCTGAACCGCCAGATGGAGGAGGCCTGCGATCTCCTGCGACAGATGCTCGACGGGCGCTGCACCGACGGTCACACGCCGCCGGATCCCGCCGAGCTGCTTCGTCAGATTCAACGCTTTGTACAGGAAAACCGGGACTTTTTCGCCAGTCTTCTCTGTTCAGATCTCTCCGGTATCTTCGTCGATCAGCTGCGCGGCGTATTCATTGACTATATGACAGCGCACGAAAGCGAGTTCAGCACTCTGGATCATGAGCAGTACGCTTTCATGATCCGTTTCACCTCCGGCGGTATCGCCTCGCTGTATGTGGACTGGTTCTCCGGCAAGCTCCCGATGACTCTCGATCAGCTCACCGAGAATGCCATTCTCACCGCCGGAAAGCTGGGGACCCCGTGACGACAGAAAATCGCTGAACAAAAACGACGACAGGCCCCGCCGACCAATGAAAATCATCGTCGGCGGGGCCTGCCCTGTCGCTTTTCTTCTTATCGTTTCTTATTTCTTACTGTCCTCACGCTCTCACAGTTGCGATCTCACAATCTTACAGTTTCCCGATCAGATACTCCTGTCTGCCGCCACGCAGGAATACCGGAAGCGTCTCGATCGGTGCCTGCGCCTCGATCCACTGTCCGCCGTCATAGACGGTTCCGTCATTTGCACATGTCCAGCGGCTACCCTGGGGCAGATAGACCCTGCGCGACGTCGCCCCGGGCTGTACGATGGGCGCCACGAGAATGTCGCCGCCGAACAGATAGGAGTCCGTGATCTCCCAGGTCTGCGCGTCCTCCGGGAACTCGTAGAAGAGAGTCCGCATCACCGGCGTTCCCTTCTCGTGCGCCTCCTTCATCAGGCTGCGCGTGTAATCCCGCATCAGCTCCCGGATTTCGATGAACTTCTTCATGATCTGATAATTCTCTTCACCGTAACTCCAGATCTCGTTCGCCGCTCCCGTCCACTCGCGCTCCTCGCCCGCCTTGTTGATGATCTGCTCATGCGGGTCGCGGTTTCCGTGAATCCGCATGACCGGGCAGAACGCGCCGAACTGGAACCAGCGGATGAGCAGCTCCTGAAACTCCGGACTGTTGATATCCCCGCCGTGGAAGCCGCCGATGTCCGTCGTCCACCACGGAATACCGGAAAGCCCCATATGGAGACCGGCGCAGATCTGTTTGCGGAAATCCTCGTAGCTGGAGAAAATATCTCCCGACCATACGAGCGCGCCGTAGCGCTGGCTGCCTGCCCACGCGCAGCGGACCAGGTTTACGATCTCCTCCTGCCCGCTCTCCTTCTGTCCCTCGTAGAACATCCGCGCGTACTCTCTCGGATAGATGTTTCCCACCTCCGCAACAGGCCCCTCGTGATAGCGGTAGCTGTCGAAGTCGTAACCCGTGAACTCCGGCTCCGCCTCATCCAGCCAGAAGGTGTGAATGCCCATATCGGCGTAATTCTTCTTGATCAGACTCCACACATAGCGGCGCGTGCGCGGATTCGTCGGATCGATGAACACGTTGTTGCCGTGGAATACCATCTGTACATCGACGCCCTGATTGCTCTTGACCAGCATGCCCTGCTGTTTCAGGTACTCGTAATTCTCGCTCCGCCAGTCCACCTGCGGCCAGATCGAGACCATCGTCTCGATTCCCATCTCGTGGAGTTTGTCCACCATCTCCTTCGGATTCGGGAAATATTCCTCATCGAAGCGGTAGTCGCCGCATCTGGGCCAGTGGTAGTAATCGATCACGAACACATCCAGCGGAATGCCCCGCTTGTGATACTCAGTCGCGACATCGATCACCTGCTGCTGGTTAAAGTAGCGCAGCTTGCACTGCCAGAAGCCCAGACCGTACTCCGGCATCATCGGCGCTTTGCCCGTCGCCTCCGCGTAACTCTCCTCGATCTGTGCCGGCGTATCGCCCGCCGTGATCCAGTAATCCATCTGGCGCGTCTCCTGCGCCTCCCATTCGGTCGTATTCGTGCCGAAGTGCACCTCGCCGATCGCCGCGTTATTCCACAAAAAGCCGTAGCCCAGCGATGAGACATAGAACGGAATGCTCGCCTGCGAATTGCGGTGCGCCAGCTCGATATTGCAGCCTTTCAGATTCATGCGCTCCTGCTGATACTGGCCCATACCGTAGAGCTTCTCCTGCGGATTGGAAATAAACGAAACCTTCAGCCGGTATCCTCCGCCGGGCAGCACCTTGTAATGCCGGGCATTTAACGTCAGCGCGCCGCCATTTGTGATCTCCTGCAGCAGGATCTCCCCCTTCTGATTCCGGTAGGTGATCTGCAGCTTGTTGCCCCAGGGCTGCACGTTCAGCTCCGCCCGGATTCTCCCGTTCGTGATCACTGCGCAGGTATCGCTGATCTCAATCTGCGCCTGTGTCTGCTGCGGTGCAAGAAGAGCCGCGTTCGTCTCCAGAATCTCTCCCAGCATCACGCTGCGCACCCGCAGGCTGTCGCGTCCCCACGGCTCCAACCGGACAGTCTCTCCGTTCTCACGGAAAATCAGCGCCCCACCCTGTTGTTCAAAAAAGTTCATTGCCACACCCTCCTAACATAATAAGTAATATTGCGTTACTGCGCACCGTCCCTGCCTCTTGCACGATCCCGGTGTTTTCATCCCTTCCCGCTTTTCATTTCTATGTTACCGTCCGGACAGCAAAAAAACAAGCGCGAAAGCTCCTCTCCCGCGCCTGTTCCGTATCCCTGTTTTCTATTTCTATTTCATTTTATATTTCTGTTCCGTATTCGCAGGGCTCTCTTACGCCTCGCCATTTAAGTGAATGCCCTTGACCTCCATATAGGAATGGATATAGCTCGTCAGGCACTTCGCCGTGTTCTCGATGCCGATCCGGCTGCTGTTGATCAGAATATCGTAGCCCCGGGAATCGCCCCATTTGAAATCACTGTAGTAATTGTGGTAGTGCTTTCTCTTGAAGTCCACCTTCTTGATCCGGTCGGCCGCCTTCTGTGTATCGAGCTCATAGAGGCGTTTGATCCGGTCGATCTTATCCTCCTTGTCGCCGGAGATAAAGACGCTGATCACATGGGGATAATGGCGCAGCACCGACTCCGCGCACCGTCCCACGATGACAAAGGACTCGCCCTTCTCCGCGATCGTGTGGATATACTCGAACACCTTGTGCGCCACATTCTCCTCCAGCGAATTCGAGAACTCTCCGATTCTGCGGGAGAAAAGGACGTTGACCGGCTTCTCGTCCATCTTCTCGATGAACTCCCTGCTGTATCCGCTCAGTTCCACGGTTCCCTCGACAATATCCTTGTCATACAGCTTGATCCCGAGGTTGTTCGCGATCTCCTGCGCGATGAAATGGCCGCCGCTTCCGTGCTCTCTGCCGACTGTGATAATAATCTGCCTGCTGTTCTCTTTCTCCATAGTACCCTCCATCCGGCGGCACATTTCCCCAACCGCCCGCCTCTTCTTTATGTATCCGCCGCGCGCAGAATTCTGTAAGCTCTAGAAGTACCGCACGAACAGGCAGATCAGTGATACTATTATAACCATAGCGGTGCCGGGAATGCAATATTTACAGAAATATCCCCACCCGATCGGATGACCGTTTTTCGCCGAGATACTCGTGCCGACCACGTTCGCCGACGCGCCGATCGGGGTCGCATTGCCGCCCATGTCAGTGCCGAGCGAGAGGCTCCACGCCATGACCGACAGATCCACGCCGGTGGAGGCCGCCAGCGACTGAATGACCGGAATCATCGTCGCCGCAAACGGAATATTGTCGATCAGTCCGCTCGCCACCGCGGAGAGGATCAGAATAATCGCCACGATCACATGCGCGTCGCCGCCGCTGATTCTCCTGATAAAGTTCGCGATTACGGTCAGTACTCCCGTCTGCTCGAGACCGGCCACCGATACGAACAGTCCGATGAAGAAGAGCAGCGTCTTGTAATCAACTCCCTTGAAAATTCTGGAAACCATCGAGCCTCCGTAGATCGCCGCCATCAGCACGATCGTCAGCGCTGCGGAGATCACGCCGATACACGCCACCGTCAGATGCGTCTGCGCGTGGGTGATCAGCAGCACAACCGTCAGCACGAAGACCAGCGTCGCGCTCGCAAACGCCGCCTTGTTCGTAATCGCGCTCGCGGGTTCCGGGCAGACGACGTCCGCCGGACGCGCCGCCTCACTCGCCTTCAGCTCTTTGCGGAAGCAGAGCCAGAAAAAGACCATCGCCGCAATAAAGCAGAGCAGAACGATCAGACCGCTGTTTGCGATAAAATCCACAAAACCAAAGCCCAGAGAGGTACCGATAATGATGTTCGGCGGATCTCCGCTCATCGTCGCCGCACCGCCCAGATTCGAACAGAAAATCTCCGCGATAATCATCGGAACCGGATTGAATTTGAGCAGCCGCGCCAGCTCGATCGTCACGGTTGCCAGGAACAGTACCACCGTGATACTGCCGATGAACATCGACAGAAACGCCGAGATGAACATAAAGCAGAGCAGCAGCGGCACCACGCGGTAGTGAACGAGCTTGGCAAGAGACAGGCAGATCCAGCGGAAGAATCCCGCCTGGCCCATTCCCTCGACCATAATCATCATCCCTGCGATGAAGGCAATCGTCGGCCAGTTAATCCCCGACGCCGTGCTCTCCGACTCACTCACCCAGAAATCCGGCGAGATAATCGACTGGAAGTTCAGGGTGTCCACGATCATTCCGGCGCTGCGCATGCACAGTCCGAAGACGAGCAGCAGCATCAGCGCGCCGCTGGCCAGCGTCACATAATGGCGCTCGAACTTGTCCAGAATAATCAGCAGAAACATCCCCACGAAAATAAGTATGGCTATTGTCTGTGCAACCATGGAAGTCCTCCGTTCTTTTCCTGCAAACTCTGCACATTCTGTAAACTCCTGCCCGTCCGGGAATCAGACAGCCATCAGGCAAACCCGCCGCCGGGTCTTTGACCCGCGCACATGCTCCGGCGTTGTCCATATAAAAACACACGGCAGACGCTTTTTCTGCGTCTGCCGGATCTCCCCTGTGGGCGCCACCGCTATTATAGGAGCGCCCTCTTGCAATGTAAATACTGTACTGTTATTTTTTTCACAAGCATTAAAAATCTTAACAGGAAATTAACACCTGTAAATTTTATTCATCTTCCGCCCCTTGACTGCGCTCTCCTGCGGCACTTTCGCCGTCTCTCTACAGCTCTTTCGCCGCATCTCTTCTCCACGAGACTCTTTGCGGCGCGCTTTTCTCACACCTGACCTCACATCCTCCAGCTGCCCGCTTCCTGCTGGGTCTGTATCATCTTCGCATAGAACCCTCCGCTGCCCTCCAGTTCCCGCGGCGTTCCCTGCTCCGCGATCCGCCCATCCTGCAGCACGACAATGTGATCCGCCTCGGCCACCGTCCGCATCCTGTGCGCGATAATCAGCACTGTTTTGCGGCGAATCAGACGGGAGAGCGCCTCCTGAATCAGCGTCTCGTTGTCTACATCAAGGGAGGCCGTCGCCTCATCGAGCAGAATCACCGGCGCATCCTTTAAAAAAGCCCGGGCAATCGAGATTCTCTGGCGCTCCCCTCCGGAGAGCTCCGATCCGTTCTCGCCGATCATTGTCCGGTATCCCTCCGGCAGCCGCTCCGCAAATTCATCGACATGGGCAAGCCTCGCCGCCTCCAGCACCTCCTCATCCGTCGCATCCTTCCTGCCGATGCGGATATTCTCCATCACCGTATTGTTAAAAAGCGTGACATCCTGAAACACAATCGAGTAGAGCGAGAGCAGCGTCTCCGGATCGATCTGTGAAATATCCATACCGCCCAGCGTGATCCGTCCGCCCGTCACGTCCCAGAACCGGGCCGCGAGCCGGGAAATCGTCGTCTTGCCGCCGCCGGAGGGACCGACCAGCGCCGTCACCTCCCCCTGCCTCGCCGTAAAGGAAACGTCCTCCAGCACGCGCTCTCCTCTCTCATACGAGAATCTCACATGATCAAATACAAGATCCGTTCCCTGGTTGTTCAGCCTCTGCGTCCCCGTCTGCTCCGGATACGTCAGAATCTCATCCATCCGCTCGCACTGTACCCCCGCCGCAATGACGGCCGCCAGATTCTGGAGCGACATCTGCAGCGGATCATAGAGACGGGAGACAACGAGCAGGAACAGGAAAAATACCGCCACATCCAGCTGCCCCGCCGCCAGAAGCACGCCTCCGGCCAGCGCCGTCGTCGCAATGCCGAATTTCAGAATCATCTGCGCACTGGCGACGAAAACTGCCGTCATCAGCTCCGTGATCACCGCTCTCTTCTCCACAGCGCGAATCTTCCGATCCAGCCCTACCATATAGTTCTCCTGCGCGTTGTTGGCCTGCAGGTCACGCACGGATTCCAGACACTCCTGAATCCCGTCCGCGCACGCCATCTTCACCTCCATCTGCCGCCTCCCGAGCGCCCGCTGCACGCGTGCGGAAAAGAGAACGATCAGAAAGGCCACCGGCAGCACCCAGAGCGCGGCCGCCGCCATCCTCCAGTCAAAAAGAAAGAGGCCGCACGCCACCAGCGTAGTCGAAAGCAGCGAAGCGATCAGCTCCGGAATCCAGTGTGACGACGCCGTCTCCAGCGTCGCACAGTCCGCCATGATCCTGCTGGTCAGATCCGCGAGATCCTTTTTGCTGAAAAAGGAAAGCGGCAGACGGCGCAGTTTCTCCGCCAGCGCAATCCGGCGCACACCGCTCTCCACATACGTCGCCAGAAAGGTCGCGTTGTACTGCCAGTATTCCGCAAGGAAAATCAGGGCGAGGCACAGAAGGATCCCCGCCGCGTACAGGCCCGCCCTTCCCTGCACGCCGCCTTCCATCAGATCCGTGACGAGCCGGTACAGGAGTGTAACAGGCAGCATCAGCGAGAGATTGGCTGCTGTGCAGGCCGCAAACGCCTTCATCATATCGTCGGCCCCCTTGTGAGAGAGGGCATATTTGTGCTGCAGTTTCTCTGTAATTCTCATTCTACTCTCCATTCCGGAGCGTAATTTTATCTGCGCCCCTCACTTTCCAGTTGGCTGCCCGGTGATACTCCTCCCAGCTGCGCGCATAGTAACCGTCTGCCGCCACCAGTTCCCCGTGACTGCCCGTCTCGCAGAGTTCCCCGTCCCGCAGAACGAAAATCCGATCCGCCCCGGTTACCGTGGTCAGACGGTGCGCAATCATGATCACTGTCTTCTCTTCCGAGAGAATCCGGAACGCCTCCTGTACGCGTCTCTCGTTGTCAGGGTCCGCAAAGGCTGTGGCTTCATCAAGGATCAAAATCGGCGCATTCCGCAGCATAACCCTCGCAATCGCAATGCGCTGCTGCTCTCCGCCGGAGAGATAGACGCCCTCGCTGCCGATCACCGTGTGAATGCCGTCCGGCAGCTTGTCCAGAATATCCCCGCACTGCGCCCTGCGCAGCGCCTCCTCCACCTCCCGCTCACTCGCCTGTGGTCTCGCCATCCTGACATTATCCAGAATCGAGCCTTTGATCAGCCTGCTGTCCTGAAAGACGAAGGATACTGTATTCATCAGTTCCTCCCGCCTCATATTCCGAACGTCCGTTCCGCCGATTCGCACCGCTCCTCCGCTCACATCGAAGAAGCGCGCGATCAGGGACGCCAGCGTCGTCTTGCCGGAGCCGGACGGCCCCACCAGCGCCACATGTTCCCCGGCGCCGATTTCCATGCTCACATGGGTGAGGGCATCCCGCTCCGCCCCCGGATACCGGAAGGAGACGTCCCTGAGTGATACCGCATTGCCCGCAGGCTTCTCGCCGCGCTCCGGCTCCGGAAGCGGTTTCTGCTCCAGTATCGTATCGATCCGCTCGAGTGCGTCATGCACGATCATCTCATTCTCGCTCGCGTACATCATTTTGTTGAGCGTGACCGTGATGACCGGCGTAATAATGATATAGAAGAGAAGATTCAGAAGAAATTCCGGTTCCGCCTTCTGCCCGCCTGTGATCACCAGCGCCGCCGCAATCAGGACCGCAAAAACGCCGTTGATCGTCACCGTGTAGAACATCATCGGCAGACGCATCTCTTTCGTGTACGCGATGGCCCATTTTTCGTACTGATCGATGGCCCCCTTGAACCGCCTGAACGAGAAAACGGACTGTCCGAAAGTCTTGACGACAGGGATTCCGCGCACGTATTCCACCGCCTCGTTCGACATCTGCTCGAGGGCGTTCTGATACTCTGTCATCTTCTGCCTCATCCGCGCCCCGGTCATCGTCGCCATAATGAGAAAGGCCGCCGCCACCGGAATCAGACTCAGCAGCCCCAGCCGCCAGTCAAAGAAGAGCAGCATCGCAAGCAGACCCACCGGCGTCGCGAGCGCCCCGCAGCGATCCGGAAGCTGATGGGCGAGATACGACTCCGTCGCCTCGCTCGACTCATTCACGATCTTGCGCGCTCTGCCGCTGCCGAAAGAATCCAGAAATCCCATCGGGAGCGTCACGATATGGCGCATGGCCGTACTGCGGATATTGGCCTGCACCCTAAACGCCGCAAGATGCGAACACATAAGCGCCGCGATGTAGACGGCCATCGAAAGCAGGGCGAAGCCCACCGCCGCCCAGCCATCCCCGGAAATATCCGCCCGGCCGTAGTCCGGCGCGGCCTCCAGCACGGCCCGCAGAATCCTCCAGATGCAGAGAAACGGAAGAAGTGCCAGCAGAGCGCTGAGCGCCGACAGAATCCACGACGCAACCGTGAGGTACTTGTATTTTCCCGCATAGGCAAACAGGCGGGAGAGATCGGATTGTTTCTTCATAGAAATCTCCATTCCGGAGCGCTTTACGCGACGGAGCGACGCAAATTTCAAATTTGCGTCTGCCATCATCGAGATTTGTGACGCTCCGGC
>JAUNGV010000066.1 GCA_030524225.1 Eubacteriales bacterium | reverse complement strand
ACATTTTCATCTATCCGGGATCGAGAGTATGGAATCTCGGATTACAATTCAGGCTAAATGAAATATGGGTGAAATATGAGAATATAAGAGGTGAATATAAGAATATGAGGCTGAGTGAAATGGCCTCACCATTCGCAAAACCGCACTCTTCGCCGCTTTGCGGCTGCCTTTGCTCATGATCTGGCGCTTCCTCTCAAAAAGCAGGGTATAAAAACAGACCGCCGACTTTTCACATGACACTGTGTGTCGGCGGTCTGTTTTTCAATTTTCACTCAGATCTGTCCCTATTTTCACAAAGAACGAATGGTTAAGTTCCCCTTGTTTGTCCTGGCAACGGCTTCCACGCGATCCTCACAGCATGTCCCTGAGATCACATATTCCATCTTGCCGATCGGACTTTCCAGAGTACCTTTGCCGCTGAAATGACCGTCCTCATCGATCTCTCCTTCCTGAAACTCGCTCTTCCGGTTCATAACGGTCAAACTGCCGGACAACTGCCTGCCGTTTATCACTATCGTCATCTGACCGTTCATTTTCCCGATGGGAGCAGAGAGAACCACATCGTAAACACGATTCTGTGGCGACGCGGAATCCCTCTCCGCAGCCGGTTCCTCACTGATCCGCAGCGTCTTGTCAGGCGAATCAGCCTGTCCCGGGACCACTCCCTCAGCTGTGACTGTCTCCGGTATTCCGCCTGCTCCTCTATTCTGCTCTTTCACAGAACCCGCGCGCACTGTTTTGGTCTCTCCCGCGAGAGGATTCAGCGTATCAGTCGCCGCATCCGGACCTCCGCGCCGTCTGGCGGTGTCAATGCCCAGCAGCCGGCCCAGATTTCCTCCGAAAATTTTGCGTTTGTCTTCATCGCTCAGCGGCAGATAGCCATACTGATACTGCAGTTCCTCCGGCATCTGGAATTCCGCCAGCCCTTTGGCAGCCGCTCCGATCTGAGCGCCGTAACCGGCGCTGTCCGTGCCCCAGATGATACGGTCCGGACCGACAAACCGCATGGCCTCCCCAAGAATATGGGCGAACTTGTACGGAGCCGATTTCGCCCACGGAACCAGCAGACTCAAACACAAATAGACATTGGGATGTCCCATGGCAACCATGTTCATAGCGTCCGTGAACGGATATCCCATGTGGAACGCCACGATCTTCAGCTCCGGAAAACATCTGGCAACATCATCCACCTGTGTGGGATAGCAGCGGCTGCTCTTTCCCGGCGGAACCCAGCAGAAGCCCGTGTGCAGACACAGCACAATTCCCAATTCTTCCGCCCGCTGATAGAATGGCCACAGTGCAGGGTCATTGATATCGGTATCCTCCGGCGAGTAATACTTGAAAATTTTCGCCCCTTTGCTGACCCAGTATTCCAATTCCCAGATGGCATTGTCAACGCCGCGCTTCTTGATCGGAGAGAGATTCGGATTGATGATAAAACGGTCCGGATGTGTCTGCACAGCCTCCCATGCCGCGCCGTTTGTACACCAGCGGCTGCTGTAACCGGTGGTGTCCATCATAGATTCCGGCAGGATACAGGCGACGTCCACGCCGTATTTATCCATTGCGCGCAAAATATTCTCCGGGTCCGTGCTTTTCTGCATCTCCCACGGTTCCAGTGCAGACAGACTGTCCGCTGACGCCCCCTGCGTAGAGGGGCGCATGATACCGTCAATGGCGCGCCACCACATCTGTACGCCCGGAAAATGATTGATTTCCTCCATGTTGCCGATAATATGACATTCAGGATCAATCTTGAAAAAGCCGTCATTCCATACATTTTGTTCCATAGTCAAAACCATCCTTTCCTGATTTAATTTGCCCCGCCGTATCGCTCAGATCTGCGGCAGGTCACGACGTCTCTCCATGAACCGGGCAGCACGCTGATCCATCATTCCATCATCCTGCCACAGTTCCGGATAGTATTTCTCAAATCCGGCGGTGGGATTCACCGCACAGCGTATCCACCGTGACTCGAACAGATTCATATAGCACTGCTGACAGCGCGCACACCGGACAATATCTTTGCAGCGGCCGGCTTTGACTTTGGCAGGCCAGTACGGATCTGCAATGGACTGCCGTCCCAGTGAAACCAGATCGGTCTGACCGCTGGCGACAGCCTCAGCCGCCAGTTCCGGCGACATGAAATCCGGAGTAATAACCGGCAGTCCGCCGGAGGCTTTCTTGAATCCAGGCGCCCACTGTGTAAATTCGCCCTCGCCGTCGGGCGCAAATCCTTTTCCGAACGCCTCATAGCTTCCCTGAGAGATATTGACAAAATTGGCGCCCGCCTGGGTAAGAAGTTCGACGACTTTGCACGCCTCCTCATGGTGCAGGCCGTCTTTGAGGTATTCCTCCCCGCTGATACGGATTCCGAGCGGCTTATCCGGCCCTTCCAGTTTGCGCACCCGCTCAATGATATTGGTCACAACCCGGCAACGGTTCTCAGTGCTTCCGCCATACCGGTCCGTGCGGTGATTGGAACGGGGCGAGAGGAACTGGTGAAGCAGGTAGCCGTGCGGCGTGTGCAGTTCCACACCATCATATCCGAGCCGGTACATCGCACAGACCTGTTCCACCATAAAATCTTCCATTTGTTCGATTTCATGGATTGTCAGTTCACGCGGGGACTGTCCGAACGCGATGTGCGCAAACTCTCCGCCGTTTTCCTCGATGTACTTCTTCATCATCGGCTTAACAGACTCCCACTGTTCGTCCGTCATAGCCTGCAGCGCTTCCACCCCGCCGACTGCATCAAACGATTCTCCGAAGCCGAGTCTGGATAGCTGCCGCGCCCATCCCTTGGTGATATAACGCGGATCAATTTCCATCGGAATGGCGGACGGCGCGCCAGATGCGATCTCTTCGTGTCCGGGCAGCGGATGTCCCTGACGTCCCCATCCCGGCGAAACCTGCGCAAAGATCTTTGCTCCCTTATAGCTGTGGACAACCTCCGCCACTTCACTGAGATAGCGGTATTTGTTCTGCGCATCACACAACAGAGGATTCAGACTCTCCGACCCACGCCATGGATACGGGTTCGCAACAATACATTCAGTAATAATTAAACCGAAGCCGCCACGGGCACGCGTGGCATACCAGGCATTCGTCTGATCGCCGGCATATCCGTCCGGGTTTGTGTATCCCATGTTCATCGGCGACATCACAATACGGTTTTTCAGTTCCACATCTCCGATCTGGACTGGGGTAAACAGAATATCAGTTTTCATAATCACGCCTCCTTCACAAATAGCTGGTTGTTTTTTTCTGTTATTGTGACTATAATAGCCATGAAGATAATGGTCAACAGTACATTTTCTTTCTATAGTATGTTAATTGACTTTTGTTCAAAACAGTTTCCGAATCGGAGGGTAGTGTGAAAAATAAGCTTGATCGCTTATTTTTCACACCGAGATTTGTGCCGGAGCGTCACAAATCTCGATGATGGCAGACGCAAATTTGAAATTTGCGTCGCCCCGTCGCGTAAGACGCTCCGGAATGGGGAGATTTTTTTTATGGAGAAAACTTTAGATCTGCGCGTTCAGAAAACTTACCTGGCGCTGAGCACCACGATGCTGGATATGATGCAGGAGATGCCGTTTGAGAAAATCAGGGTCAACGACCTGTGTGACCGCGCAATGCTGCGAAAATCCACCTTTTACAAACATTTCGCCGACAAATACGAACTGCTGACTTTTATGGTGCGGGAAGCGATCCGCCGCTTTGATGCGCAGATTCCCCAAAATGTTTCCGCCTCAACTCCGGCCGATTATTACGCGCGGTTAGTGAGTCTGGTATTTGATTTCATGCGTGAAAACGAGCGTCTGCTTCTCAAGACCAGCCACTCTGACAGCTTACTGCAGATATTGAATATTCTGGCGGATGAAATCACGCCCGACCTCGCCTGCAAACTGGCGCAGGATGAACGCCAGGGCTACCATTTAACCGCTTCCCCGGACGTAATGGCCGCATTTTGTTCGGGCGCGGTCGTCAGCTGCATCCGCAGCTGGCTTCAACACGGACGCCCGATAGAAGAGGAGGCATTAAAATCCCAGATCACCTCTCTTCTGCACTCTATCTACATCGCAGAAAATCCATAACGCCATTAGAAAAGCGGATGTCGTTCTGTCTCTCACAGAACGGCATCCGCCTTTTGCAATTACTATACAGTTTATATGCCAGTTTACACGCGGCTGCGGTACAGCACCTCTCATGCCAACGCAGTCCTGCCACAACGCTGTTCCCGCGCCCCTACTCCAGTTCCGGCAGCGCCGCGCGGAGCGCGCTCAGATAATCGCCCTCGAAGTACTCGATCTTCCCGGCGTCGCAGGCCGCCGCAAAGGCGGGATCCATCGGAATTCTCCCCAGAATCTGCAGTCCCTCCGCCTCGGCGATTCCTTCCAGACGGCTCTCTCCGAAGACCCTGATCTCCTCTCCGCAGTGCGGACATTTGACGTAGCTCATGTTCTCAACCAGTCCCAGAATCGGAATATTCATCATCTTCGCCATACCGACGGCCTTCTTTACAATCATGCCGACCAGCTCCTGCGGCGTCGTCACGATAATGATTCCGTCAATCGGAAGGGACTGGAACACCGTCAGCGGAATATCCCCGGTTCCCGGCGGCATATCGATGAACATATAGTCAACATTGCCCCACGCGACCTCCGTCCAGAACTGCTCCAGCGTCCCGGTAATCACGGGACTGCGCCAGATCACCGGATCATCCTCTTTCTGCATCAGCAGGTTCATCGACATCACCTTGACGCCCGTCACCGTCTCGGCGGGCATCAGACCGCTCTGGTTCGCCTGCAGATCCCGGTACGTCAGACCGAACATTTTCGGAACGCTGGGACCCGTAATGTCCGCGTCCAGCACCGCGACGCTGTGACCGTTTCTCCGCGTCGAAACCGCGCTCATGCCCGTTACCAGCGATTTGCCGACGCCTCCCTTGCCGCTGACGACAGCAATGACCTTCTTGACAAAGCTTCCCGGATTCGGGGCTTTCAGAAAACTTTTGGGATCTCTCTGCGCGCAGGACTCCCCGCAGCTGCCGCAGTCATGTGTACATTCACTCATAGCTTCCTCCATATGAGAGCGTTCTTTATTCTGTTCGCGCCGGGAACGCTCTTTACCGTAATACTAATACTGTCCCGGCGTCCATTCCCCGGTTTTGTGCCTCTCTCCCGCAAAACCGCAGACCGGCGTTCTGTACGCCGCCTATATTATACACCATTTTTCCGCCGTTGCATTATCCCGCGGCCGGCCTCACCATCAGCGCAGCCACTCCCTCACCACCGGTGCAGCGCCTCCAGCAGTGTGTGCTCCAGCTCCTTCCGGCTTTCCCGGCACTCTCTGCCGTGCCGTCTGCCGGATCGGGTGAGAGCGGGCAGCAGACCGCCCACCAGCGGCAGCACCTTCTGCAGAGCGCTCTGGGGAAACAGGAAATGCGTGCCGTAGCGGTAAATACAAACCTCGTACTCACAGCTGCAGTCCGAGGCAGCAAGCCGCTCCCGCATCCTCTGGGCGTACCGCGCCGCATCCCACATGGAATCATCCCGGGCCGCCGCAAGGATCAGTTTCCCCTGTATCCTCTCAACCGGAATATAACACTCCGGCGCAGGCGCCTTCTCCTCCATGTGACGGTAAATTTCAAACGATCTCGGTTCCCGCTCCCGTTTACTGCTCTCCACAAACAGATCGTAATAGGCGTGCTCCGAGAGAGAGAAGGGATGATACGCCAGCGGCTCCCCTCGCCACGTATAGGACGAAACACCCGCCGGCCACTCGCTCATTCCCTCTTTTTTGCCCGCCACAACGCCCTCTGTGACGAAATCAATCGCCGTCACCGCGATTGTGAGCGTAAACGCCGGAATCCGCGAGGCCGCCGCGAGAACGAGATTGGCCCCGTAGGAAACACCCAACAGACCGATTCTGCGCATTCCTCTTTCCTGCAGCCACGCCGCCGCGCGCTCCATTCGCTCCAGCGGCCACTCGTGCAGCCCGTCCGCCTCCTCCGGGTTCTGCCATTTTCCGAAGCACAGCGCGCAGCATCCGTTCCGCAGGGCCCATTTGGCGAGCATCACATTCATAAAATCCCCGCTCCCGGAGTCGGTCACAATCACGAGACACCGCTCGCTCCCCGTCCGGGGCGCATAGAAGCGGCTGTCAAATCCATCGGTGTGAAATTCTGTCTTCTCCACTGAATACTTCATCCCGCTCTTCTATGCCTCCGCTTCCCATCTGGCGACATCCTGTATACACGCCGCCCCGCGAACCATGACGCTCTGCTTCCCACACCACTCCAACGACCATCCTGTGCGCACGCCGCCCCGCGAACTGCCTCTGACTCTCTCCGCTATTTCAGCAGCAGCCCCACCGGGCAGTGATCGGAGCCGTAGACGTCCGCATAGATCAGCGCGTCCGCAAGGCGCGGCGCAAGGGACTGCGAAACGATGAAATAGTCGATCCGCCATCCCGCGTTTTTCTCCCTCGCGTGGAAACGATAGGACCACCACGAATACGCCTGCTCCCTGTCCGGATAGAAATAGCGGAAGGTATCGATGAGCCCGCTGCCCAGCGCCGCCGTCATCTTCTCCCTCTCCTCGTCGGTAAAGCCCGCGTGTCCCCGGTTCGGCTTCGGATTCTTCAAGTCGATCTCTCTGTGTGCCACATTCAGATCCCCGCAGAAAATGACAGGCTTACTCTGTTCCAGCCTCTTTATATAGGCGAGGAAGTCATCCTCCCATGTCATGCGGTAATCCAGACGCTGCAGCGCGTCCTGCGAATTCGGCACATACACCGTGACCAGATAATACTCCGGATACTCCAGCGTAATCACGCGTCCTTCGTGGTCGTGTTCCTCAATCCCCAGTCCGTATCCGACAGAGAGCGGCTCCTCTTTCGTAAAAATCGCCGTCCCGGAATACCCCTTTTTCTCCGCATAATTCCAGTACTGATGATAGCCCGGCAGCTCCAGCTCTACCTGTCCCGCCTGCAGCTTCGTCTCCTGCAGGCAGATCGCATCCGGCGACTCCCGCTCCACAAAGTCCAGAAAGCCCTTACCCAGACAAGCCCGCAGGCCGTTGACGTTCCATGAAATCAATTTTTTCATCTGTGCTCTCCATATCCATTTTGATCCGTTTCGTTGCGATCCATTCCGAAGCGCGCCGCGAATCAGGGCGCGCCGACCGGAACCGCCCTTGCGCCGGTACCGGCCACTCGCCTTCAGTATCTCGCCCGGAACTCCCGCTCCCCTTCCTCCGGCTCCATCTGCCGCACGTCGAGATTCTCAATCAGGACATACTGCCTGCTCTCGAGAAACAGGATGAGCTCGTCGATCCTCTCCTCCGGGCCCTGCACCTCCATCTCCACGGAACCGTCCGGCAGGTTGCGCACCCAGCCGGTCAGCGCCAGCTGCGCCGCCTTGTGACGGGCGTAATAGCGAAATCCCACACCCTGCACCCTGCCGTAAAAAAGAATATGCTTTCGTATATTTCCCACAAGCTGCCTCCCGCCCGCTCTCCTTATCCATTTCTCTTTATCCGTTCTCTGTCTGCTCTCTCAACCCGCTCTCACTGCGGAATCAGCGCAAAGCGGTCCGCGTCAAACAGTCCCATATCCGTCAGACGCAGGCTCGGAATCACGGGAAGCGCCATGAACGAGAGGCTGATAAACGGATCAATCCCCTCCGGCACCCCCATCGCACGGGCCTTTTCCTCAATCGCCGCGATCCTGCGCGCCGTCTCTTCTCCGGATTCCAGACTCATCAGACCGGCCAGCCGCAGCGGAAGCGTCGCGATCACCCTGCCGCCGCCCGTCAGAACGTAGCCGCCGTCGATCTCCTTCAATGTGTTGATCGCCAGCACGAGATCCTCGTCATTGTCCCCCGCCGCGATCACATTGTGCGAGTCGTGGGCCACGCTCGTCGCCACCGCGCCGCCCCGAATGCTGTATCCCTTCATCGGGCAGACGGCGATATTGCCGTTCCTGCCGTGCCTCTCCACGACGCAGAGCTTGCTGTACGTCTCATCCGGCACGAAGAACCCGTCCCTGACCGCCACACTCTCTTTCAAGTGCTTCGTCACAATGCTCCCCGGTTCCATGCCGATCACATCCGTCACACCGCGAACCTGATCCGCTGATCCGTCTTCCACAACGGATGCCTGATCCGCTGCACCTTCTGTTCCTGCAGTCTCCTGATTCACAGCCGCCTCCGTTTCGCCGTTCCCCGCACTGCTGATCCGCAGGGCGATTTTCTCCACGGTCACATCGTCGAAGATGACCGAGTGCAGGAATTCCTCCGGCGCCTCCGGTTTCGAAATCCCGGCGACGGCCTCCTGCGCGGGGACACCGTTTTTGTAGACCTGCCGGATTCGCACCTTCTCCAGATCGTCGAGCACGATCAGATCCGCCTGATAGCCGGGCGCGATCGCCCCGATGCCGCGGCTCGTCAGTCCGTATGCCACAGCCGCATTGTACGACGCCATCTTGATCGCCTGAACCGGATCCATGCCGAGCCGGATCGCCCTCTCCACATTCCAGCGGATATGCCCCTGCTCGTAAATATCGCTCAGATGCTTGTCGTCCGTGCAGAACAGGAAACGGCCGGTCGGCGTCTGTGAGGCGAGAATCCCTTCCACGAGGGCGTCCAGATTCTTGGCCGCCGAACCCTCCCGGACAAGGATTGCCATCCCCGCCATCAGCTTTTCCCTCGCCTCCTCAAACGTGCCGCACTCATGATCCGTCTCAATGCCCGCAGCCGCATACGCCTGCACGCTCTGCCCGGACAGCCCCGGCGCGTGTCCATCCACTCTCTTACCCGCATGCTTTGCCGCTGCAATCTTACCCAGCACTCCGGGATCGCCTCCCACCACAGCCGGGAAGGACATCACCTCTCCAAGCCCCAACACATGCGGATTCTCCCAGAACGCCTCCATCTGCTCCTGTGTGAAATCCGCACCTGCCGTCTCAAACGGGGAGCACGGCACGCACGAAGGCTGCATATAATAGAGATTCACCGGCAGACTGTCCGCTCTCTCCAGAAGATATCCCATGGCTGGCGCGCCGATTACGTTCACAATCTCATGCGGATCGGCGATCAGTGTCGTTGTCCCCGTCGGCAGCACCGCGCGGACGAACTCTTCCGGCGTCACCATCGAGCTCTCGATATGGAGATGGGCGTCGGTAAAGCCCGGCACGAGATAACAGCCTGTGCAGTCAATTTCCTTTTCCCCTTCATAGTGCCCGACGCCTGCGATCCGCCCATCCGACACCGCAACATCCGCCGTGATAAACTGGTCGGTAAAGACGTTTAAGACCTGTGCGTTTTTTAACACCAGCTCTGCGGGAACACGCCCCGCTGCCGCCGCAATAAAATCCTGTTCTGTCATTGCCTTTCTCCCCTTCCTTTATTTATGGTATAATAACTCCATTGCGAAGCAATTTTTCTCTGTCTATTGTATCCGGTTTTATCACCGAAAGAAAGGATCACTTTTTCATGGAAGATATCAACATCGCGCTCCTGATCGACGCGGATAACATAAGCGCCAGGTACATTCCCGGCATTCTGAGCGAACTGTCCAAGTACGGCAAAATCACGATCCGACGCATGTACGGCGACTGGTCTCAGGAGCGGCTGCGCAGCTGGCTTGCCGCCTCCTCCGGCTACTCCCTGACCCCGATGATGCAGCAGAACAATACGCCCGGCAAGAACGCGTCGGACATCTGCCTGATCATAGACGCGATGGACATTCTCTACACCGGACAGGTGCAGGGCTTCTGCATCGCCTCCAGCGACGGCGACTTCAACAAGCTGGCGACACGGCTGCGCGAGGCGGGCAAGGTCGTAATCGGCATGGGGGAGAAAAAGACCCCGGAATCCTTCCGCGTCTCCTGCGAGCGTTTTATCTTCCTCGACGTCATCGACGGCGCCGGTGATGACGAAGTCGTCGTCAAGCCCACCGCCAAACCGTCCGCGAAAACAAAAGCCGCCGCCAAGAAAAAAGCGGCTCCCAAAAAGAAAAAGGCGGTCGCCGCAGATTCCGTTCCCGCAGAGAGCGCAGCCGCATCATTCCCCCTGCCTGCTGCTCTCCCGGACGCCGTCTCCTCTCTTCTGGCCGATGCGGCTGACGAGTCCTCCTCTGATCCCGCTCTGCTGACGGAACCGGCGGCGGCCTATGCGCCCTCTCTTCTGCCGGAAGAATCAGAGATCGAGACAGGCTCCGACGGGGAACCTCTCTTCACGGATAAAGCGACCATCGAAAACGCCATCGTCAAGATGATCACTGACAACACTGCGGAGGGCAAAGAGACGGGACTGGGAGAAATCGGCTCCCGCCTCGTCAAGATCTTTCCCGATTTTGACATCCGCAACTACCACTATACCAAGCTCTCCGAGTATCTGAAGGATTTCAGCTCCCTCTCCGTCACCAACCACGACAACGCCGTCTGGGTCTCCCTCAAGGGCTCCCCGGACAGCGAGATCGAGAAGCAGATCCGCCGCATCTTTGACCGTCACAAGACGAAGGAGATGGATATCGCCGCGCTCCGCCGGGAACTGGAGGATTTGAATCCGAATCTGACCGCGAGCATCCGCAAGAGCGGCGTCACCCGGTTTCCCGTCTATCTGAACCGCATGATCCATTCGGTCGAGGTCAACGGCAGCCGCGTCACCCTGCTCTCCTGAGCGGGAAACAGCGCCGGACAGCACCCGGAGGCGGAGCCCGCTATGGACGCACACCTTTGACACACCATGCAAAATGCCCGACCGGTATGTGCTCCGCCAAAAAGCCGCCTGCGCAGGGATGACCAGCATCATCCGCGCAGACGGCTCTTTTTATCTCTCCCCGAAACCTGTCGCTTTCTGTTTTGCTTCTGCTTTTCTCTGTCCGCAATCCACGGCTCACATCTCCTGCCCTTCCTCGCTGGCGATGTTGTCGTGCAGAATCCACGGCGAAATCCTGTCGAGGAAACGCTCCACCTTGTTCCAGTACGCCTCCGGATCCACCACGGCGCTCGCGGCGTGCGCCGCCCCCGGCACCCAGAGGAACTCCTTCGGGCAGGCCGCCGCCTCGAAGAGGCGCGGCATCATGGAAGCCGGAACGAAATCGTCCTCTGCTCCGTGAATGAAGAGGGTCGGCGTCTCGGAGCGGCGCACGTAACGGATCGGCGCTGCTTTCGCCAGATCAAAACGCGCCCGTACCAGACAGATCGCCCGCACCATCTGCAGCATCAGCGGTGCCGGAACAAACGCGCCGTCCAGCCCTTTGTAAACCTTCGTGAACTCCTCCACCGCCGAAGTATATGCGCAGTCGGAAACTGCAGCCCTGACCTGAGACGGAAGCGTCTCTCCCGTCGTCATCAGTACCGTGGCCGCTCCCATCGAGACCCCGTGCAGCAGAATCACCGCCTGCGGATCCTTTTCCAGAATGTAGTCGATCCAGCGAATCAGGTCGAAGTGATCCGGATACCCCATTCCGATGTAATTCCCCTCGCTCGCGCCGTGGCCCCGCAGATCGGGCAGCAGCACGTTCATGCCCCAGTTCTCGGAATATACTTTCGCGTACATACCCATGCTCGCCGCGCGCTCCCCGTAGCCGTGCACGCAGACGGCGTAGCGGTGGCAGTCCGGATGCGCTGCGGGAATCAGATTGCCGTGCAGCCGCAGACCGCTGTCGGAGGTCGTATACACATCCCGCCGCATCACATGCTCGTTCATCCATCTGCACCCCGCCAGATACTCCGACTCCGACGGATCGGTATCCTTGCTCTCATCCTTCTTTTTCGGTTTCAGGGAAAACTGGAAAAAGAAGTTCGCCGCCCCGGCCAGCCCGCCGATCGCCGCACATCCCGTCAGTTCCAGCAGCGTCGCCGCCGCTCTCCACGCTCTGTTTTTCCTCCCGCTCATGGCCTTGCTCCTTTCTGCTCTCTGTTTACTCTCCGCTCCCGTCCGGCTGCGCCGCCCGGAGCGTCACGCTGATCGTAAAGGTGGTTCCCGCGCCCTTCTCACTGCGGACCTGAATGCTGCCGCCCATCCGTCGCACAATATCCTTTGCCACCGAAAGTCCCAGTCCCGAACCCGCCGGCGCGATCTCGCCCCTGCGCGCTCCCGATGCAAACGGATCGAACAGGGTCGGAAGTCTTCCCTCCTCGATCCCGCTGCCGGTATCCCTGACCTCAAAGCGAAGGCCGATCCGGTCCGCTCCCAGCAGCCTCTCCTGCGTCTGCAGCGTCACCTCGCCTCCGGCTGCCGTATACTTAACCGCATTGTCCAGCAGATGAAACAGTGCCTGCTCCAGTTTGAGCCGATCCCCGACCATCCGGTCCGGAAGAGTACTCCTCCCCCCGCCCGTCTGCTGCGGCCGCAGAAGGAATCGAATCCCCTTCTCCCGGCATCGTTCCCTGACGTAGGCGCATACCCCGTCCATCATCTCCGAGTAGGAAAAGACCTGACCCCGCAGGCTCTTCCAGATTTTGTGCTCCTCGGACGGCTCGGGAATATCGCTCAGGTAACGGAGGAGATCCTCCGCTCTCCCGGCGATCTCCGGCGTCCTGACCTCCTGCGCGCGGCGCAGTATCTCCTGCAGCGGCCCTTCCATTTCCTGCCGCAGACGGCAGAGAAAATCCGTCTTGATCCTGTTCTCCTGCGCCGCCTCCAGATAATAATTCCGGTACGAGAGCGCCTCTCTTTCCTGCTGCTCGTTCTCCTGCGTGCAGTCACAGGCGACGATGCCCAGAATGTGATGCTCTCGATCCAGCTCCACAAACCGCAGTCCCTGCACATGCGTCCTGCCTGCGCCGGACTGCAGGCCGATTCTGCAGACGCATTCCTGGTCGCCCTGCTCCGCCTTTTTCTCCAGCAGACGATACAGATTCTCCGTCTGCAGGAAGGCCAGCACCGGTGCAATCTCCTCCTTTTTGCCATAGGCGCGGTAAAACTCCAGGAACGTCTCCCGGTAGGAACCCGTCCGCGGAGGGACACAGGTCTCCTGCGCCTCTTCCCTGGCCCAGAGCACCGTAAACCGGTCCGCATCCCCCTCGATCCGCGCAATGTAATCGCATCCGGTCCGCGCCGCGCCGCGCTCGATCTGCCGCAGACTCTCCCTGTCCGTAACGTCCCGGAGAAACGCGTAGCCGTGGATCTCCTCCGGATCCCCCGCGCGACTCAGCCGCATCTGCGCCTGCGCACAGCAAAGCCTCCCCTCCTGCGTCAGGAAGGATACGGTGAGCGGAGCGATCTCCTCCTCTCCCTGCGCCGCCTCCCGCAGCACAGGAGCCGCCCAGACAGCCGTAAGCGCGCCGCCTCCGTCAGCCTCCGATGACAGAAGTCCGGAGGCAAACGAATGGAGAAACGTCTCGTAATCGTCCGTTTCCGCTCCGGCGGCCAGCTGCTGGAATGCTGCGCCCCCCGCCTCCTCCACCGTATTCCGGGTGAGATTCACGGCAAAAAGGCCCACACAGTCGCTCTCTCCCGCCTGCATTCTCTCCTTTTCCCGCTCGAAGGCCGCCCGCACATACTCCGTTCTCTTTCTGGACCGCTCGGAAAGGGCCTCCCGCTCCCGCCGCAGCGCCTCTTCCTCCTGCCGCTGCTCCGTGCGGTCGCTGTAAGTCAGGTAGATCAGACTCCCGCCCTTTTCCTTCGCCGCACACATGGACAGCCCGATCCAGCGCCCCTCTTTTCTCTGACTCGGATACACGCCGCAGGACGGGTCCTTCGCCTTCTCCTCCAAATGCTGACGGATCAGGCTCTCCTTCGTCACGCTGGTCATCGTCAGCCCGAAGAAGAGATCCTTCCGGATTCCCTCCAGATAATCACGCATGGAAATCCCCAGCATTTTGGGGAGCGTATCGCTGATATAGACCGCCTTCTGTTCCTCCCCGCTCCGGCGCAGCACGCAGATGCTCGCCG
This sequence comes from Eubacteriales bacterium, assembly GCA_030524225.1. Lineage (GTDB taxonomy): Bacteria > Bacillota > Clostridia > Lachnospirales > Lachnospiraceae > CAG-791. The sequence continues at coordinate 1,188 of JAUNGV010000066.1, read as the reverse complement.
GGAGGTGACTGACGATCCCCGCAAAGAGCGCCGCCGTCGTCCGCAGCTTCGTGTGTCTCTCCCTCGCGCCGGAAATATCCCGGAACAGGCAGTAGTATACCGTGTTTCCGCCGTCCCGGTATGCCGGTCTGGCCGCCATCTCGCAGGTCGCGGGCGTGCCGTCCACGCGCCGCAGCCGCACCGTCAGGGAGAATTCCCTGCCTGCCTCCCCGGCCTCGGCAAACGCCTTCGTCATCGTCTCCTTATCCCGATCCTCCATCAGGAAAAAGGGATTGCCCGAAAGCATCTCCGCAAACTCCTCCTCCGGAATTTCCACCGAGCCGTAGCCCAACGCGCGGTAGAAATACTGGTTGTGGTAGAGGCAGCGCACGCCATCATCCGCAAGATGCGCCAGAATCATAATCCCCGCCGGAATCGCATTCGTGAACTCCCGGATCTGCTCCGTGCTGCTTCTCTCGTAAATGCGCGAAAAATGGAGAAACGTGATCTCAAACGTTTCCCCCGTGCCTGCCAGCGCCATCGAACAGCGCAAATGCACCGCATATTTCGGATCCGCCGGGACGAGATTCACCTGATACGTCACCAGCCGCACGCCATCCGCCCGGGAGTCCGCCATCACGCTCTCCACATCCACATAGCGGGGATCCGGCTCCCGCCGCAGTTCCTTTTCCAGAAACAGCAGCTCCTCCTTGCGCGTGCGGAAGTGCCAGACCTCCTCCGGGCTCACCCAGACGACATCCTCCGCCAGCGCCGCCAGACTCTCCTGCGCGTCCCTCTTTGTATAAAACCGTATTAAAAATTCTTTTCCATATTCAATCGCTGTCTGCATGGGATTATTATAGCAAACCGGCGGCATTTGTGAAATAGGGAGGATCATGGTAAAATGGGGCGGTATTTACGCGGGACCGTCTGCGAGCCGCGGGGCTGTTCCTGCTCCTGCCGTAAAAGCCGCAGGCCGCGCCGTCTCAGAGAGTCAATAGAATGATCGAGGATATTTCATGCTGTTTAATTCTTATGTGTTCCTGTTTCTCTTTCTTCCCATCGCGCTTCTGGGCTGGTATCTCTTAAACCGCGCGCGCCTGTATCGCACCGCCTGCGTGTTTCTGACCGCCATGTCGCTCTGGTTCTATGCCTACTTCAATCTCAGCTATCTGTATATTATCCTGGGCTCTATTGCGGTGAACTACG
>JAUNGV010000065.1 GCA_030524225.1 Eubacteriales bacterium | reverse complement strand
AGTGGAGTAAAATCAAATGGAGTGAAACAAAGCGAGTGGAATAAAGCGAAATCAGGAAAAGAAGGTGAGAACCGGCATTGGCATCGAAATCAAAATCGACGCAGCGAGCAGAACGCAGCAGAGACCGCCGCTGTCACTCTTCTATCATAGATGAAACCTGACGGGGATGCAACTTTAAGAAAAAATGTTCTGGGAATTCAGGGCGGGAATTATTATAATAAGTGAGGAAAGCGGGGAAGGAACAGGATGCGGGAGACGAAAGCGGATTTTATCAGGCGTCAGAAACAATTAAATGACGAGATTGCAGCGCATTCGTTTGCACAGGCCTATCTCGTGTACGGCGCGCAGGCCTATCTGCGTCTGCAGAACAGGGATAAGATCAGGAGCGCTCTGCTCGGCGACGGGGACGCGATGAATATCACGACCTTTACGGGCAAAGACGTCTCTGCGAGAGAGGTGATTGATCTGGCGGAGACTCTGCCCTTTTTTGCAGAACGCAGGGTGATCGTGCTGGAGGATACAGAGCTCTTTGGCGGGGCGGAGGAGGAGGCGCAGCTTCTGGCGGACTATCTGGGAACGCAGCCGGAGACCACATTCTTTCTGTTTGTGCAGGCGGAAGTGGACAAGCGCAAAAAGCTCTACAAAGCGATTGAAAAGGCGGGCCGTGTGCTGGAGTGCGACGCGCTGGATGAGGGAACGCTCCGCTCGTGGACGCGGGGGATTTTTCAGAGAGAGAAACTGGCGATCGACGGGCCGGCGCTGGCGCTGTTTTTACAGTATGCGGGAGAAGATATGCAGAATATCCGCGAGGAAGCGGAGAAGCTGATCTGCCTGTGCATGGGCGAGGGAGAGGTGACGGCGGAACGGATCAGGTCGATCTGCTCTCCGAGGATCAGGGACAGAATCTTCGAGATGATCGAGGCGATTGCCAGACGCGACGGCAGGCACGCTCTCTTAATTTATATGGAAATGAGCGCGCTGCAGACGCCGCCGCAGGTGATCCTCTCTCTTCTGCAGCGTCAGTATAATCAACTGCTGCAGGTCAAGGAAATGGCGGCGAAGGGATATGCGGACGGGCAGATTGCCTCGGCGCTAAAGCTCCCGCCGTTTGTAATCTCAAAGAAGTACAGACCCTGTCTTGCCGGATATACCACAGAGGCGCTGCGCAGGAGTCTGGAGCGCTGTGTACAGGCGGATGCCGATTACAAGAGCGGCAGAATCGCGGCAAACATCGCGGCGGAAATGGTCATTGTGGAGGGAGCATCGTCATGAGTGTGGAACAGAAAAAAGAGACGCAGACGCGGCCAGCTCCGAAGCCGCAGGAGCTGTACCGTCATTTCAAGGGGAATCTCTATCAGGTGCTGACGCTGGCGCGCCATTCGGAGAGCGGGGAGACGCTCGTCGTCTATCAGGCGCTGTACGGCACATACGGAGTCTGGGCGAGACCACTCTCCCTCTTTCTGTCTGAGGTGGACAGGGAGAAATATCCGGAGACTGCGCAGAGGTACCGCTTTGAGAAAGTGAAGCGGGAGAAGCTGTCAGGCGGAAATGCGGGAGAGAGGGGAGCAGAGCCGGGGGCTCTGAATCCGCAGACTGAAGTGAGTCAGAATGCGGATTTTAAACCGGAGGAATCATTGTCCGCGGGCATTGGTCAGGAGGATTTTCTGGATCTGCAGACCGGGGTGATTCAGGAGACGGTTTCCAAACCGGAGGAATCCCTGTCTTTGGGTGTTGGGCAGGAAGCGTCCCGGAACATGGAGACAGAGGTGTTTTCTGGTGCGCAGAGAGAGTTTTCAGATGTGGACGGGACGGAGGAGAATTCGCTGGATCCTCTGGTTGAGGCGTTTCTTGACGCGGACGGGACGCGGGAGAAGCTGCGTCTGCTGGAAGAACTGCGGCCGCGCGTAACGGATGGTATGATCGATACAATGGCGATGGCCTCCGGTGTGGAGATTGAGGAAGGAGATGTGCAGGAGCGTCTGAATGATTTGGGAGACTGCCTGCGGACGATAGAGAGATATGAGCAGACAAGAGAGCGCTTCCGCTGATAAGCTGCTGGCGTGGTATGAGGAAAACAGGAGGATTCTGCCGTGGCGGGAGGATCCGACGCCGTATCATGTCTGGATTTCGGAGATTATGCTGCAGCAGACGAGAGTGGAGGCAGTGCGGGAATATTATCGCCGGTTTCTGGAGGCGTGTCCGGAGATTTCTGATCTGGCAGAGGCAAAAGAAGACCGCTACATGAAGCTCTGGGAGGGACTGGGATATTACAGCCGGGTGAGAAATCTGCACAGGGCTGCGGTTCAGGTAATGGAGGAGTGCGGCGGAGAACTTCCCGCCACCAGAGAGGCGCTGATGCGTTTGCCGGGAATCGGACGCTATACCGCATCGGCCATCGCCTCTATCGCATTCGGACAGATGACACCTGCGGTGGATGGGAATCTCCTTCGTATTTACGCCAGAATGACGTATGAGACGGAAAATATCAGAACACCGGCGGCGAGCCGCGCGGCGGAACAGTATTTTACCCGGCTGATGCAGGAGATTACCATAACCACAGAAGACAGGATTTCAGAAAATCAAACGAATCAGGAAAATGCACCGCGTCCTTTCAGCGCCTACGGCAATTTCAATCAGGCTCTGATGGATCTGGGGGCGACGGTCTGCCTGCCAAACGGAGCACCCAGATGCGGGAGCTGTCCGTGGAGGGAGACATGCCGGGCGCATGAACTCGGACGGGAAACGGAGGTACCGGTGATTCCGGCCAAGAAACCGAGGACGGTGGAGAAACTGACCGTATTTCTGATTCAGGATGCGGGGAGGACGGCGCTTCACAAGAGAGCGGCCAAAGGACTTCTGGCCCGTCTCTATGAATTCCCGAATGCGGAGGGACATCTGAGTGAGGATGAGGCACTGACCTACGTACGACGGCTTGGTTATGAGCCGCTTCGTATACGTTCTCTCGGACCGGCCAGACATATTTTTACCCATAAGGAATGGGATATGATCGGGTACGCTGTGAGAGTCGATGAGCTGCAGGGCCGGCGGATGACAGGCGCAGCTGTTTCTCCGACAGAGGATGCGGAGACCGGAGAGAGGGAATCCCTGATTCCGTTGATTCTGGCCGATACGCGGGAAGTGGAGCAGACATACTCGATTCCCTCGGCTTTTGCGGCGTATACGAGGCAGATCACAGGATGAGGGCAGAACGTGGCGCAGAGCGGGCAGACTGGAATATGATTGACAGCGCGTGCAAATCATATGACAATAGAGCAGACAGGAAATCAGACAAGTCAGAAAGCGGATCCTGAATCTGGTGATCAGGAAATACAGGAAATAAACAGAAAAGGAATCGGATGTCCCGGCGGCTGCGCTGCGGGGTATCTGACGGGAGGTTACAGTATGAAGTTGTTATCGATTGCTATCCCCTGCTACAATTCGGAAGCGTATATGGAAAAGTGTATCGATTCGCTGCTGGCAGGCGGCGACGATGTGGAGATTCTGATCGTGAATGACGGATCGACGGACAGAACGGCGGAGATTGCGGACCGCTATCAGGTGCTCAATCCGAATATCGTGCGTGTCATTCACAAGGAAAATGGCGGGCACGGGTCTGCGGTCAACGCGGGGATAGAGAATGCGACGGGACTTTTCTTCAAAGTCGTGGACAGCGACGACTGGGTCAAGGAGAGCGCGTACCAGCAGGTGCTTGATACCCTTCGCGAGCTGGCGGGAGGCGAGCAGCAGCTCGATATGATGGTCTGCAATTTTGTCTATAATAAAGTGGGAGAGAAGCGTCATAAGGTCATGCAGTACCGTTCCTCCCTTCCGGTTGGACAGATGTTCACATGGAAAGAGGTCAAGCATTTTTACAAGGGACATTATATTCTGATGCACTCCGTGATTTTCCGCACCAGACTCCTGCACGAGTGCGGGCTAAAACTCCCGGAGCATTGCTTCTACGTCGATAACATCTATGTGTTTAATCCGCTTCCGTATGTGAAGAATATGTATTATCTGGATGTGAATTTCTATTATTATTACATCGGGAGAACCGACCAGTCGGTCAATCAGAAAGTCATGATTTCCCGCATTGACCAACAGCTGCGCGTCAACAAACTGATGGTCGATTACTATACGGACAAGAGCATCCGCCCCAGGATCGACGCCTGCAGCCAGCTGCGCAATTATATGTACAACTATCTGGAAATCATCACGACAATTTCCTGTGTACTGGCGATCTGCTCCTATACCCCGGAAGATCTCGCCAAGAAGAAAGATCTCTGGTCCTACATCAAGGAAAAAGACTACTGGCTGTTCATGAAACTCCGCACTGGAATCTTCGGCATCTCCATGAACCTCCCCGGCAAAGGCGGCCGCTACTTCACCGTAGGGGCCTACAAAATAGCGAGACATTTCTTCAACTTCAATTAGCATTGAGCCGCGCGCTCACAAAAAAAAAGAACAGGAACGATATGCTTGCATATCGGCTCCTGTTCTTTTTTTTGTGAGCATGGGGCGAACGCCCCAGATCGAAACGAAGCGGAGCGGAGTAGAGATCGAGCGTGGCGGAGTAAAGTCGCGCGGTGCGGCGGAGTTCCGGCAGTCAGGGACTCCCTTCGAATACCGCTTTCGAAAAATGAAAAATTTTGTGTTTTTGAAAGCGGGCGTATCATATTTATAAAATCCTCAAAAGGAGCCGATAAATATTATAAAACAAGATCATTTAAGGCATGAGGTACGAGGGCCCGCGCACCTCACAACGGGGCGGACAGACAGGATCCGCCGGAAAGCAAGGAGGAATTTTATATGATTATTCAAAACAAAGCGGTAGAAATTAAATCTGACCGTAATTTAAAAGTGAACCTGACCATCCGGATCGGAGGGAAGGCACCGAAAACGCTGCAGATAAAGCTGAGCGCGAGAGATTTGGCAGTGATTAAGGTGAGCACGGTTACTGTAAATACAGTTGCCAATGCGGTGCCGTGAGGCACCTGCATATTCTGCAGAAAAATTCCCGCACAGAGCGGAAATTTTCTACCTGTGAATGTAATTTTATATCATTGATTTGAGATCGTTGATTCGAGTTTTATTCATTTAAGAAGAAATCAGCCGAAACCTAAAAAGTTTGCAGAAGACTCATTGTTTGAAATGCACAAATCAGTGATTGACAAAACGCATCATCTGTATTATTGTATTAATAACTTAATACAATAATACAAAAAGAAAACTGGAGACGGAAAGGAAAGGAGGCCGGCGATTGGAGTGGAAAATCATGGCGGGACGGCCGGTGTATCTGCAGCTCGTTGAGCAGCTGGAACGCTGTATTGTCACCGGCGTATGGCCTGCGGGAACGCGGGTGCCTCCGGTGCGGGAGCTGGCGGCCGAGGCGGGCGTCAATCCCAATACGATGCAGCGGGCGCTGCAGGAGCTGGAGGGCAGAGGCCTGCTGCAGTCGCAGCGGACGGCGGGGCGAATCGTGACGGCAGGAGAGGAGCAGACCAGAGGGCTGCGGCAGGAACGGGCAGAAGAACTCGCGCGGGAATTCCTGCGGCAGATGAGGGAACTGGGCTGCTCGCCGGAGCAGGTGCGGCGGATTCTGCAGCAGGCGCAGGAGCAGCAGGAACAGGAAGAGACCAGGGCGGATCGTATGCCGGAGGGGGATGCCGCCGGGAAGAGCTGAACAATATGAGGAAAGCAAGAGAGCGGGAGAGTGGAGATCAGGATGATGCGCAGGAGGATCTCCTGCAGGGCGTTGTGAAGATCACATGGAGGAAGGCGATGGAAACTGTGTATCAGGCGGAAAACCTGACGAAGAAATATGGCAATAAGAAAGCGCTGGACGGCGTGAATTTCCGGCTTGGGCCGGGGCACCTAGTGGGACTGCTGGGGCCGAACGGGAGCGGCAAGACGACGCTGCTCAAGATCTCGGCGGGCCTTTTGGCTGCGACGGGCGGCAGCGTGGAGATCTGCGGGAAGCAGCCGGGTGTGGAGACGAAAGCGGTGACGGCGTATCTGCCGGATCGGATGGCGCTGCCGGAGGAGTACAGGGCGGAGGATGCGATCGCGTTCTTTGCGGATTTCTATCAGGATTTCGACAGGAACAAGGCGGATGCGATGCTGCGGGATCTCGGTCTGGAGCCGCGGCAGCGGATCAGCGCGATGAGTAAGGGAACGCAGGAGAAAATGCAGCTGTGCCTGCTGATGAGCAGGGCGGCAAGGCTCTATCTGCTGGACGAACCGCTCGGCGGTGTGGATCCGGCGGCGCGGGACTACATTCTGCAGACGATCCTGCGCGGTTACAGCGAGGATGCGGTGATGGTTCTCTCGACTCACCTGATCGGCGATATTGAGAAAGTGCTGGACGAGGTGATTTTCTTAAAAGAAGGCCGCGTGGTGCTCCAGGAGGGAGTGGATCAGCTGCGGGAGACGAAGGGGAAAAGCGTGGACGAATATTTCAGGGAGGTGTTCAGATGTTAGGAAAACTGTTAAAATACGAATTTCGTTCGGTGGGGAGAATTCTCGTGCCGATCGGAGGCGGCGTTCTGCTCCTCTCGGCCATGGCCAGTCTGCTGAGTGCGGCGGAGGGGGTGAATCCTTTTCTCAGGGATAATCACTGGTATGGCGTGCTCTCGGGTCTGTTGGTAATTCTGGTGACGATTGGTATACTGGCGGTGATTTTCGTCAGCCAGTTTGTCAATATTCAGCGCTTTTACCGGATGCTGGGGCAGCAGGGCTATCTGATGCTCTCGCTCCCGGTCGGGGCCGGATCGCATATGGCGGCGAAGCTGATATGCGCCTGCGTCTGTACGGTGGCGACGACGGTTCTTCTCGGTCTCTGCTTTCTGATGTTCGTCGCGGCGGCGGGTGTCCTCGCCCCTTATCAGCTGGCGCGTCTCGGGAGCATGATCAGTGAGATAGACGCCTCCGGCGTCGCGCTGGTGCTCTATGTGCTGGTACTTCTGATGGTGTCGTTGGCAGGAAGCTATCTCTTTTACTATCTCTGCATTGCGGTCGGAAGCCAGTGGCCGCAGCAGCGTCTGGCAGCGAGCATTCTGGCGTATTTTATCATCAGCTTTGCCGTGCAGGTCGCTGCGGTGCTGGCAGTGTGGGGCGTGGGATATCTGCTGGTGGAGCTGGAGCCGGCTTTTCTGAACCTGCAGTATGAAGGAATCTCCCTTGCTCTGAATCTATTTGCGGCGCAGACGCAGAACATGCTCTGGGTGTGGCCGTGGCTGCTGGGGCTTCTGGTGCTGAGCCTGCTGATTACCGTGGCTGAGTGGTTTCTGACGAGATGGCTGCTGACGAAGCGGCTGAATCTGGGGTAAAAGATTGGGAAATAAGATTGATCGCTTATGTTCAATCCCGGGATTTGTGCCGGAACATCACAAATCACAAGGCGAATTGTATATTGTCATCGCCCGTCGCGAGAATTGCTCCGGAATGGAGGTGAGAATAGACAAACGTGATTTGGTGGATTACAGGAGCGGCGATTACCGCCGCTCTATCTCTCTCTGGCACTCCCGTCTGAACGGCGGGAGTGCTTTTTGGCTGCGTTTGGCGAAGAATTTCCCCCGTGCGATGGCGTCATAGAGCTCTGCGGCGCGGATATCCTCTCCGAGCATCCGCTGAAACACAGGAGGAAGGAGATCGGAGGCGGCGGAGAGCTTGGAGAGAAGCGGCACGGAGGCGTTTGCCTTGATCGTGGTAAGGAGCGGCGCGGCCTCTTTGCGGAAGCCGAGCAGACGCGCGTATCCGACCAGCCCTGCGGCCTTGTACTCCGCCATATGCGACTTGCGCAGATTGAGCAGAATGTGCAGGAGAGCGCGGGAGATGCGCGTGTAGGTGAGATTCTTCGTCTTGAGCAGGGCGCAGAACTGCGTCCATGTCTGGAACTGTGGCAGGAGGTTTTCGATCCGGGCCGCGAGATCCGGAGAGACGTCGAGACAGTCTGAGAGCGAGCCGAAGGAAGCGCTCATCTGCAGGCGATAGAGGAGAGCCGCGGAGAAATCATCCGCAAATACAGGAGCGGTGAGATTCCATGCGGCGGTCAGTTCCTCCTTCATACAAAGAGGAAGAGCCAGAGAAGAAAAATGCTCTGTCCAGATGCCGCCCTGCCTTTCGGAGTCTGCGTCGTTGTCAGTTGCAGTGTCCGGCCCTGATACTTCTCCGGTACCAGTCCTCTTCTTCAGCATTAGTGCTTCACCGCCGCTTGCACTGCCCTGCAGCGCGCTGCGGATGCCGGAGGCGGAGTCTGTGCTGATCCGGTGGATCGCGTGTGGTCTGATCGCGCTGTCCCGGTCGGCGAGTGCGCGGCAGTACTCTGCGGCCAGCAGATCATTGGGTGAAGAGAGGGTGACGGGGGAGAATGCCGCGCCATGCTCCCGGATAGCCTGCTCTCTCGCGGCTGGATAGGAGAGACCCTGTTTCAGATAAGCGCGGATCGCCGCCTGTACCGCGTCCGAGCGGTCGGCGCGCCGGAGGGTGTCCGCCGCGCGCTGTAAAAGGGCAGTATCGCCGCTCTCAGAGCCAAAGCACAGATCAGTGACAACGCCGAGGCTGTCCAGGAGAGCAACGGCTCCTCTGGCAAAATAGTCCGCCCCGCCGCAGGCATAGCAGAGCGGGAGCTCGAGTACGAGATCCGCTCCCCGCGCAAGCAGGGCGCGGGTGCGGGCGTACTTGTCAATCACAGCGGGTTCGCCGCGCTGGACGTAATCGCCGCTGATCGCGAGAATGAGATAGTCGGCTCCCGTTTCCCGGCGGGCGCTCTGAATGAGATAGTCGTGTCCGTTGTGAAGCGGATTGCACTCCGCGATAATGCCTGTTACCTTCAAGAAAAGCCTCCCATAATCTTTATCAATGACGTATTCGTAGTATGTCATTACGGACATCCATCTGTCAATTGGAAAAGGAGTATGGAGTTTCCCTTGTTGTTGACAGGATATTGTCACTATCAAAATATACTGTAACTTGTTATAATGAATCTATCCCGTAACGTGATGCGGATTAGAACGTCAGGGAGGAGACAGATCATGTCGATATTGGAAAAAACGATTCATTTATTAAGTGAATTACCTGAGAATCAAATTGAAGTGGTTTATCATTATATTCAATTCCTGACAACAAAGCAGAGGAAATTTCCTAAAAAGTCAAATCATAGCGAGAAGGAAAAAGCGTTATCAGAATTGAAAGGGTGTGTTCCGGATACAGGAAAGTCTCTAGAGGAATATCGTGAGGAGCGGATGCGGGAACGTTATGGTGTATATTGATACTAACATACTGTTAGATATTGTATTTAAACGAAAGAACTGTGACATAGCAGAAGTTCTTTTTCGCACATTGTTTCAAAAAGAGGAAGAGGCGTGCATCAGTGCATCGGCAGTGACAGATCTCTTCTATATTATTCGAAAAGAGACGCATGATTTGAGAAGAACCTATGAACTCATGGGAAATATTTTCAAATTGGTGTTTGTTCTTCCTGTAACGACAGATGACGTCAAAGCGGCATTTCAACGGCGATGGAAAGACTTTGAAGATTGCGTGCAGTATAAAGTTGCCGAACATAATGGAGTAAAATACATTGTGACATCAAACGTAAAAGACTATGAAGAAACGGCTGTAAAGGTTATGAAGCCGGAAGATTATTTGGAAATGTAAGGAAAAAGCGGTTATCATACTAGGCTGTCGAAAGGGGTTAAGTCTCTTGCCATAAACGGCAAGGGACTTCCTTTTTATATAAGGTAACACAGTCTTTGGAGCGTGGACAGATTTTATAGTGTTTGTACTTCGAATGATACAGACATAAGGATTGACAGCTTTCTGTCAAATGTATACAATGATACGAGTATTAAGGCCGCGCGGCAGCCAGAATGACAGAGGGCAGCCGACAGTCGGCCGCCGCAGGGAGAAACTGCTGTGGAAGAGCAGGGCAGCGAGGAGGAAAGCGCGATGGCGAGAGATGTGGAGACATTTGAGAACCGGCCGGTGACCATGAACAGGCACAATAACCTGCTGGAAATCGAAGAGCATATGTATATTCTGGACGATGTGAAGAAACCGAACGTGTTCCGGAATATGTTCCCGTATTCGGAGGTGCCCAAGATTCCGTTCAACGACAGAATCGTGCCGCACAATATGCCGAAGGACATCTGGATCACAGACACGACGTTCCGCGACGGACAGCAGTCGAGAGCGCCGTATACGACGGAGCAGATCGTCCATATTTACGATGAGTTTCACCGTCTCGGCGGCCCGAACGGGATGATTCGCGCCTGCGAATTCTTCCTGTACAGCAAGAAGGATCGGGACGCGGTCTATAAGTGCATGGAGCGCGGCTACCGTTTCCCGGAGGTGACGAGCTGGATTCGCGCGAGCAAGGAGGATTTCAAACTCGTCCGCGAAATCGGCATGAAGGAGACCGGCATTCTCGTTTCCTGCTCTGATTATCATATTTTCTTAAAGCTCAAAATGTCCCGCAGACAGGCGATGGAACATTACCTGAGCGTGATCCGCGACTGTCTGGAGGAGGGAATCAGCCCGCGCTGCCACCTCGAGGACATCACGCGCGCGGATATTTACGGTTATGTCGTGCCGTTCTGCCTCGAGCTGATGAAGCTGCAGAAGGAGTACGGCATCCCGATCCTTGTGCGCGCCTGCGACACGATGGGATACGGCGTGAACTATCCGGGCGCGGTCATTCCCCGCTCGGTGCCGGGCATTATTTACGCCCTGCATACGCATGCAGGCGTGCCGCACGAGCAGATTGAGTGGCACGGACACAACGATTTCTATAAGGCGGTCACGAACGCGACGACCGCATGGCTGTACGGCAGCTGCGGCGTGAATACCTCGCTGTTCGGCATCGGCGAGCGGACGGGCAACACGCCGCTGGAGGCGATGGTGTTCGAGTATGCCCAGTTAAAGGGTGATTTCAACGGAATGGATCCGACGGTGATCACTGATCTGGCAGAGTATTACGAGAAGGAGATCGGGTACCATATTCCGGAGCGCACGCCGTTTGTCGGCAGGAATTTCAATGTTACGCGCGCGGGGATTCATGCGGACGGTCTGCTGAAAAACGAGGAGATCTACAATATTTTTGACACGGGCAAATTCTTAAAGAGACCTCCGGTGGCGGCGATCTCGAACACCTCCGGTCTGGCCGGAATCGCGCTGTGGATCAACAATTATTATTCTCTTCCGCAGGAGCGGCAGTTGGGCAAGGACAGCCCTCTGGTGGAGGCGGTCAAGACATGGGTGGATGAGGAGTACGCGCAGGGACGCGTCACGGTGATTACCGACGAGGAGCTGGAGCGCGAGATTGAGAATGTGAGCAAAGAGCTGGGGATCGCGCTGGCGTAAGCAGGGAACCAGGGACGCGCAGGCATAGGCGGGGAACCGGAACTGCGTAGGCATAGGTACAGACGGGGAACCGGGGAGTGCGGCGTGGGAAACATGGAAGCGCGCTGAGATCGCGCTGGCGTAAGCGAGCGAAAGAGAGGCGGCTGTGGTGAGCAGTTTCATGGCAGCCCGCCGGATAGGAGTGCAGGAGACATGGCAGCCAGTCAATATGACGTCAAGCAGGAAGTGAGCGACAAATATTCCCTGCGGGGCAGAGTGTTCCACAAGATCCGGGAGGACATTCTGAGCGGCAAATACAAAGAGCATGAGGAGCTGCGTGAGGTGGCGATCGGCGAAGAGCTGGGCGTTTCCCGCACGCCGGTGCGCGAGGCGTTCCGCCAGCTGGAGCTGGAAGGACTGATTCAGATCATTCCGAACCGGGGCGCCTATGTGACAGGGATTCAGGAAAAGGACGTGCACGACATCTATATGATCCGTTCACGTCTGGAGGGACTGTGCGCGCGGTGGGCGACCGAGCATATCACGCAGGAGCAGCTGGGGGAGATGGAGGAGAACGTCTATCTCGCGGAGTTCCACGCGTCGCGCGGACATCTCGACCAGATCGCGGCGCTGGACAATCGTTTTCACCAGATTCTCTACGACGCCTGCCAGTCCAAGATGCTCGAGCATCTTCTGATCGATTATCACGAGTATGTGCTGCGGGTCAGGAGACGGACGCTCTCGACGGCGGAGCGGGCCGCGGCCTCGAATCAGGAGCACCGCGCGATCATGGAGGCGATCCGGGAAAAAAATCCCGATCTCGCGGAAAAGCTGGCTGACGAACATATGAAAAACGCGTATAATAACATCGTGGCAAACGGGCTCTCCGAGATTTACCGGGAGGAGCCGGGAAAAGGCTGAGACAGTATACAGAAAAAGGAGAACACACGGCATGGACAAAATCAAAATGCAGACGCCGCTCGTGGAGATGGACGGCGACGAGATGACGAGAGTGATCTGGCAGTGGATCAAAAAGGATCTGCTGGAGCCATATATTGATCTGAATACGGAATATTACGATCTGGGACTGGTGCACCGCGATGAGACGGACGATCAGGTGACAATTGATTCTGCTGAGGCGACGAAGAAGTACGGCGTGGCCGTCAAGTGCGCGACTATCACCCCGAACAAGGCCCGCATCGACGAATACCATCTGAAAAAAATGTACAAGAGCCCGAACGGAACGATCCGCGCGGCGCTGGACGGCACGGTGTTCCGCGCGCCGATTCTGGTCAAGGGGATCGAGCCCTATGTCCGCACATGGAAGAAGCCGATCACGCTGGCGCGTCATGCTTACGGCGACGTCTACAAGAATGTGGAGATCAAAGTGCCGGGCGCGGGGAAGGCGGAGCTTGTCTTTACCGGAGCGGACGGACAGGAAGTGCGCCAGACGATTTTTGACTTCAAGGGCAGTGGCGTGATTCAGGGAATGCATAACACGGATGAGTCGATCGAGAGCTTTGCGAGAGCCTGCTTTCAGTACGCGCTGGATCGGAAAGAGGATCTGTGGTTCTCCACCAAGGATACGATTTCCAAGATTTACGACGCACAGTTCAAGGATATCTTCCAGAACCTCTACGACACGGAGTACCGGGAGAAATTCGAGGCAAATGGCATCGAATACTTCTACACGCTGATCGACGATGCGGTGGCGCGTGTGATGAAGTCCGAGGGCGGCTTTGTCTGGGCGTGCAAGAACTACGACGGCGACGTGATGAGCGATATGATGGCGTCGAGCTTTGGTTCTCTGGCGATGATGACGTCGATTCTCGTCTCTCCCAGCGGCGTTTATGAGTATGAGGCGGCGCACGGAACGGTGCAGCGTCACTATTACAAGTATCTGAAGGGCGAGGCGACCTCGACGAACTCCGTCGCGACGATTTTCGCATGGACGGGCGCGCTCAGAAAGCGCGGCGAACTGGATGGAAACGAGAGGCTGCAGAAGTTCGCGGACGCTCTGGATGAGGCGGTGATCGAGACGATTGAGTCCGGAAAAATGACGGGGGATCTCGCGCTGATCACGACGCTTCCGGAGGTCACGAAGCTCGGCACGGAGGAGTTCATTCTGGCAGTCAGGGATACGCTGGATCAGAAGTGGAAATAAAAGATAATGGATATGATGTGATGCCACAAACTGGCACACCTTGTCATGAAAGATTGTCTGCAAAGAAATAAAATCTGATGAAAAATGGGAAGAGCTGTCTTATTCGGACAGCTCTTCCCATTTTTCGTACAGGGCAGCCAGCGCTTCGTCGTTGGCCTCTTTTTCTCTGGCAAGCTCAGCGAGCTTGCCGACATTCGTGCAGTTCTCGGGGAGCGCCATGGCCTCCTCGATGGCTTTGTTTTTCTCCTCGAGGGCGGCGATGTCGTCCTCGCATTTTTTCAGAGCGTTCGCCTGCTTGCGGAGCCGGGCCTGCTCTTCTTTCTGGCGCTTCCAGTCGTTGCCGGAGGAGGAGGCGTTCGCTGCGCCGGAGACGCCGCCCGCTGCAGACAATCCGGAAGAGAGTTCCGGAGACGCGGAGGATCCTCCTGCCCTGTCAGAGCCGCCTGCTGCGGACCTGTCCGCCTGTGCCGTTCCGCCTGAACTGTCTGCGCCCGGAACACCAGCGTTCCCTGCGCCAGCGCTCTGACTGCCTGCACCCGGAACACCCGCGTTCCCTGCGTCAGCGCTCTGACTGCCTGCGCCCGGAACACCCGCGTCCGCCGTCCCGGCGCTCTGATTGCCAGTGCTTTTTCCCGCTCCTGCGGGATGAATGCCCCGGCCCAGATGCTCGGAGGCGGCCTTTTTCAGAGCGGCCAGAGGGCTGAGTGCATCCCGCTCGGCGATGGCGTTCTGCAGAAGCGTGTCTCCGATCTGCGCCGATTTTTCCAGAAAAGCGTCATAATTGCCGATGAAGCGTTCCGGCGCTTCGGCGGCGTTGTTGCCGTGATAGGAGACGAGCACCTCGTGCGTCAGGTTCAGAATCCGGCTCGCCGTGCGGTTGATGAAGTAGCGGTCGTGGGAGACGTAGAGCACGGTTCCCTCGTAGGAATTCAGCGCGTTCTCAAGCACTTCCTTGGAGACCATGTCAAGGTGGTTGGTCGGCTCGTCGAGAATCAGGAAGTTCGCCTCGGAGAGCATCAGCTTGGCAAGGGAGACGCGTCCCTTCTCACCGCCGCTTAAATCCGCGATTTTCTTAAAGACATCTTCCCCGGTAAACAGGAAGGAGGCGAGGAGGTTGCGGATCTGGGTGTTCGTCATGGAAGGATAGGCGTTTCCGATCTCCTCAAATACCGTGTTATCGTCGTGCAGGACATGGTGTTCCTGATCGTAGTAGCCGATATGAACATTGGTGCCCAGGCGGATCCGGCCCGCGTCGGATTCCAGAATTCCGTTCAGGATTTTCAGGATCGTTGTCTTGCCGGTGCCGTTGTCCCCGATCAGCGCCACATGCTCGCCTCTGCGGATATCGAAGGTGAGTCCGTAAAAAAGCTGTTTGTCGCCGAAAGATTTGGCGAGATCCTCCACATGGAGCACCTCGCGGCCGCTTTTGATGCAGGGCGCCAGGGAGAGACGCATGTCGTCGCGCAGCTCGAGAGGCTTTTCGACGACAGCGGTCTTTTTCAATAGTTTTTCCCGGCTCTCTGCGCGGCGGATGGACTTCTCGCGGTTGAAAGAGCGGAGCTTTTCGATGACTTCTTCCTGGTGACGGATCTGCGCCTGATTATTCAGCCACGCGCGGCGCTGTTCTTCACGCAGAGCCTGTTTGCGCTGGGCATAGGCAGTGTAGTTGCCGGTAAATACTGTGGCCTTCGTGCCCTCGAGCTCGATCACGCGGGAGACAGTGCGGTCGAGGAAATAGCGGTCGTGAGAGACGATCAGGACAGCGCCCTTGTAATTCATCAGATACGTCTCGAGCCAGCGGATACTGCCCAGATCCAGGTGGTTCGTCGGCTCGTCGAGAATGATGAGATCGGGCTTCTGCAGCAGGAGCTTGCCGAGAGCGACGCGGGTTTTCTGGCCGCCGGAGAGGGTGGAGATCTTCTGGTCAAAATCCTCCTGCGCAAAGCCGAGTCCCTTTAACACGCCGGAGATCTCGCCCTTGTAGCCGTAGCCGTTTTTGAGCTCGAACTCGTGAAGGAGATTCGTGTAACTGGTCATCAGCTGCACCAGTGCCTCGCCGGTGACGGTGGCCATCTGCCGCTCGTCCTCGGCAATTCTGCGCTCCATATCGATCAGATCCTGCTTGACGGAGAGAAGCTCCTCATAGATGGTATTTTCGGAGGAGACGTTCTGGTTCTGCGCCAGATAGCCGAAGGACGTCTCTTTGGAAAAAGCGACCGTTCCCTCATCGGGCTCCATTTCTCCGAT
>JAUNGV010000064.1:3693-16569 GCA_030524225.1 Eubacteriales bacterium | reverse complement strand
TATATGATTCTCGGGAACGTCTCGCAGGAGGATCTGGAGCGGATCAAGAATTACTGCATCAATCCGGTGGATTCCAGAGAGACCGGTCTGGAGAAGCCGCAGACGCTGCGTCTGGAGCATCCGGAACCGGCTGACGTCGCGGTGCTGGACGGCTTTAACGCGATGGGCAAAGAGGCGCTGAAGTCTCTGTACGATTCGCTGGGGCTGGCGATGACGTTTGAGGACTTCCGGTTTATTCAGACGTATTTCGGGCAGCAGGAGCACCGTGACCCGACGATGACGGAAATCCGGGTGCTCGACACCTACTGGTCGGATCACTGCCGTCACACGACGTTTGCGACAGAGTTAAAAAATGTGACCTTCGAGGACGGCTATTACAGGACGCCGATCGAGACGACGTATCAGAGCTATCTCGATACGAGAGAGGAGCTCTATGCGAACCGGAAGGATAAGTATGTCTGCCTGATGGATCTGGCGCTGATGGGAATGAAGCGTCTGAAAGCGGACGGCAAGCTGACCGATATGGAGGAGTCTGACGAGATCAACGCCTGCTCTGTCGTCGTTCCGGTTGAGATCGATTACGGTAAGGGGCCGATCACGGAGGAATGGCTCGTCTTTTTCAAAAACGAGACGCACAACCATCCGACGGAAATCGAGCCTTTCGGCGGCGCGGCGACGTGCCTGGGCGGCGCGATCCGCGATCCGCTCTCGGGAAGAGGGTATGTCTATCAGGCGATGCGCGTGACCGGCGCGGCGGATCCCACCGTCCCGGTGGCGGATACGTTAAAAGGCAAGCTCCCGCAGAAGAAACTGGTGCGCGGCGCGGCCCAGGGATATTCGAGTTACGGCAACCAGATCGGTCTGGCGACCGGCCATGTCAGCGAGATTTACCACCCGAATTATGTGGCGAAGCGCATGGAGATCGGTGCGGTGATGGGCGCTGCGGCCCGGGATAACGTCATCCGCGAGAACTCCGATCCGGGCGATATCATCATCCTTCTGGGCGGCCGGACCGGGCGCGACGGCTGCGGCGGTGCGACGGGATCCTCCAAGGTGCACACGGAGCAGTCGCTCTCCAGCTGCGGCGCGGAAGTGCAGAAGGGCAACGCGCCGACAGAGAGAAAGCTGCAGAGACTCTTCCGCCGGGAAGAAGTCAGCCGGATCATCAAGAAGTGCAATGACTTCGGCGCGGGCGGTGTGTCCGTGGCGATCGGAGAGCTTGCGCCCGGGCTGCGGGTGAATCTCGATCTGGTGCCGAAGAAATACGAGGGACTGGACGGCACGGAGCTTGCGATTTCCGAGTCGCAGGAGAGAATGGCGGTCGTCGTCTCCCCTGAAGATCAGGATAGATTCCTGGAATATGCGGCGCAGGAAAATCTCGAGGCGACGCCGGTGGCGGTGGTGACGAAGGAGCCCAGGCTCGTTCTCACATGGCGCGGCAGGGACATTGTGAATATCGCCCGCTCCTTCCTCGATACGAACGGCGCGCATCAGGAGGCCGACGTGGAGGTGGAGGCCCCCAGCGTTGACGGCAATTATCTCAAAAAGATCGCGGTGCCCGCAGTGGCGCAGTGCATCGAAGAGGGCAGTTTCGCCGGCGCGTTTACAGCGCAGCTCTCCGATTTGAATACCTGTTCCCAGAAGGGACTTGTCGAGATGTTCGACTCCTCCATCGGAGCGGGCACGGTTGATATGCCCTTCGGCGGCAAGTATCAGCTGACACCGACACAGACGATGATCGCGAAGCTCCCGGTGCTGCGCGCCAGAACCGAGACGGTCACGATGATGAGCTACGGCTTTGATCCGTATCTCTCCTCCTGGAGCCCGTATCACGGCGCGGTCTATGCGGTCACGGAGTCGATCGCCAAGATCGTGGCGGCGGGCGGCGATTACAGGAATCTGCACTTTACGTTCCAGGAGTATTTCCGCCGTATGACAAAGGATCCGGAGCGGTGGAGCCAGCCGTTCTCGGCGCTTCTGGGCGCTTATGACGCGCAGATCGGCTACGGGCTCGCGAGTATCGGCGGAAAGGATTCCATGTCGGGTACGTTCAATGATATCGATGTGCCTCCGACGCTGGTTTCCTTTGCGGTGGATGTCGCAAAGCTCCCGGATGTGCTGACGCCGGAGTTAAAGCGGGAGGGCGACGTGCTCGTGCAGCTCTGGATCGACAAAGATGAGTACGACATCCCGGTCTATGACGATGTTCTGGAATTATACGGCAAGGTGACGCAGCTGATTCACGCGGGCGATATCACGGCGGCCTATGCAACGGACGCGAACGGCATGGCGGCCGCGGCGGCGAAGATGGCCTTCGGCAATCACTTCGGCGTCTCCTTTGACAGGGAGATTCCGCTCAGAGAATTCTTTGAGAACGGAATCGGCGATCTGCTCGTCGAGATGCGGCCTGAGGCGGCGGGCAAGCTCGAGGAGATGGAGATTGATAACTATCGCGTGATCGGCTCGGTGACGAAGGCGGGAGACGACGCGCAGTTCACATGGGGAGAGGAGAGCGTCTCCCTGGGCGATGCACTCCTTGCATGGGAGAAGCCGCTGGAAAAGATGTTCCCGACGAAGGATTACGAAGATACGTCCGCGGTGGAGTATCCGCTTTACGATGTGAAAGAGCACGAGGAGAAGCACGTCGTGATCTGTTCCCACAAGATTGCGCAGCCGACAGTGTTCATTCCGGTGTTCCCGGGAACGAACTGCGAGTACGACGCGGCGGCGGCCTTCGAGAAGGCGGGAGCGAAGACGATCACGAAGGTCTTTGCAAACCGCACGGCGCAGGATATCCGCGAGTCGGCGCAGGCGTTCGCGGACGCAATCGCCAAGGCACAGATCATCATGTTCCCGGGAGGCTTCTCCGCAGGCGACGAGCCGGACGGCAGCGCGAAATTCTTCGCGACGGCGTTCCGCAACGAGAGTATCCGCGAGGCGGTGACGGAGCTGCTGGAGCGCAGGGACGGACTGGCTCTCGGTATCTGCAACGGCTTCCAGGCACTGATCAAGCTGGGACTTGTTCCGAACGGTGAGATCACGGGACAGGATGAGGAGTCTCCGACGCTGACGTTCAATACGATCGGACGGCATATCTCTCATATGGTGTATACGAAGGTGGTGACGAACAAGTCCCCGTGGCTGGCAGGGACGAAACCGGGCGATGTCTATGTGACGCCGGCTTCCCACGGAGAGGGACGGTTCGTAGCGCCGAAGGCGTGGATCGACAGGCTCTTTGCGAACGGACAGGTCGCGACGCAATACTGTGATCCGGCAGGCAATGTGACGATGGACGAGACGTGGAACGTCAATGGCTCCTACGCGGCGATCGAGGGTATCACCTCACCGGACGGCCGGATTCTCGGCAAGATGGCGCACTGCGAGAGAGCGGGAGAAGGTGTCGCGGTCAACATCTACGGCGAGCAGGACTTAAAGCTGTTTGAGTCCGGTGTAAAATATTTCGTATAGACTGCGGAAACCGGGTGGCAGAGCCTGTGACAGCACGGGCTCTGCCTCCGCATGCCGCTTGCTGCTGACAGCATTGACAGAATAAATGGAGATTTAATATATGAAAGCATTCCTGATATTGGAAGACGGAACCGTGTTCGAGGGGCGTCATTTCGGCGCTGTCAGGGACGTGGTCAGTGAAATTGTGTTCAACACATCGATGGCGGGCTATCTGGAAGTTCTGACCGATCCCTCCTATGCGGGGCAGGCGGTCTGCATGACGTATCCCCTGATTGGCAATTACGGCGTGTGTCTGGAGGATATGGAATCGGAGAGGCCGTGGCCGGACGCTCTGATCGTGCGGGAGGCCGCACGGGTGCCGAGCAATTTCCGATGCGATCTCTCTCTGCAGAAATTCATGGAGCAGTACGGCGTGCCCGGCATTGAGGGAATCGATACGCGCGCACTGACGAAGCTCCTGCGGGAAAAGGGAACGATGAACGGTATGCTCACGACGAATGAGGCGTACGTTCTGGATGAGATCCTGCCGCAGCTTCACGCTTACACCTGCGGAAAGGTTGTCGAGAAGGTAACCTGCAAAGAGAAGTATGTGCTGCCCGGTGCCCGGTCTCTGGAAGACAACGGCCCGGTCTCCGGCAGCTCCGTGTTCCGCAGAGAGGATTACGAGGCGGCAAAGGCAGGAGATCTCTCGAAGCGGGAGAAGAGACCGAGTCTCGTCAGAGAGCTCAACGGAAGCGGGCTGAGAATTGCCCTGCTCGATGTCGGAGCCAAGCGCAATATCGGGGCGTCTCTGGCGGCGAGAGGATGCGAGGTGACGGTTTATCCGGCGACCACGCCTGCCGGGGAGATTCTCGCGGCGCAGCCGGATGGCATCATGCTCTCAAACGGACCGGGAGACCCGAAGGAGTGCGGCTCCATCATTCAGGAGATCAGGAAGCTCTACGACAGCGAGGTGCCGATTTTTGCGATCTGTCTCGGCCATCAGCTGATGGCGCTGGCGACCGGAGCGGATACCTACAAGTTAAAATACGGCCATCGCGGCGGCAATCATCCGGTCAAGGATCTGGCTACCGGCCGCGTCTACATCTCCTCGCAGAATCACGGTTATGCGGTGGATCCGAAGACGCTCGATCCGGAGATTGCCGAGGAGGCGTTTGTCAACGTCAACGACGGCACCAACGAGGGGCTGCGCTATAAGGGGAAAAATATTTTTACCGTGCAGTTCCATCCGGAGGCGTGTCCGGGACCGCAGGATTCCGGTTATCTGTTCGACCGGTTTATCGAGAATATCCGGACGGGACAGACAAACCGCGCGTAGAGAAACGCTGTTGCGGCTATTCACAGGCGTTGTTTTGACATAAGCAGTCATCGCACAGGAAGCTGTCCGGCCGCGGCGTTCTGATGTTCTGACAGGAAGAAAGGATTTAGAGATGCCAAAGAATCCCAATGTAAAAAAAGTTCTGGTGATCGGGTCCGGCCCGATTGTGATCGGTCAGGCGGCGGAGTTTGACTATGCGGGCACGCAGGCCTGCCGTTCGCTGAAAGAGGAGGGAATCGAGGTCGTTCTCGTCAACTCGAACCCGGCGACGATCATGACCGACCGCGACATCGCGGACGAGGTCTATATAGAGCCCCTGAATCTGGGTGTTCTGGAGAAAATTATCGAGAAGGAGAAACCCGACAGTATTCTGCCGACACTGGGCGGTCAGGCGGGCCTCAATCTCGGTATGGAGCTGGAGGAGTCCGGCTTTTTGAAATCGCACGGAGTAAAACTCCTCGGAACGACGGCGCTGACGATCAAGAAAGCGGAGGATCGTCTCATGTTCAAGGAGACGATGGAGAAGATCGGCGAGCCCTGCGCGCCCTCTCAGGTCGTGGAGAATATTGAGGACGGCGTCGCGTTTGCGGAGAAGATCGGGTATCCGGTCGTGCTGCGTCCGGCGTATACTCTCGGAGGAAGCGGCGGCGGTATCGCGCACAGCGTCGCGGAACTGCGCAAGATTCTCGAGAACGGACTGCGTCTCTCCCGGGTGGGGCAGGTGCTCGTGGAGCGCTGTATCTCCGGCTGGAAGGAGATCGAGTACGAAGTAATGCGCGACTCGGCAGGCAACGTCATCACGGTCTGCAACATGGAGAACATCGATCCGGTGGGCGTTCACACGGGAGACAGTATCGTCGTCGCTCCGTCCCAGACGCTCTCGGACAAGGAATATCAGATGCTGCGGACGGCGGCGCTCAATATCATCAGCGAGCTGGAGATCACCGGCGGCTGCAACGTGCAGTTCGCGCTGCACCCGACGAGCTTTGAGTACTGCGTGATCGAAGTCAATCCGCGAGTTTCCCGGTCCTCGGCGCTGGCATCCAAGGCGACGGGCTATCCGATCGCCAAGGTGGCGGCCAAGATCGCTCTCGGCTATACGCTGGACGAGATCAAAAACGCGATTACAGGCAAGACCTATGCGAGTTTTGAGCCGACCCTCGACTACTGTGTCGTGAAGTTCCCGCGTCTGCCTTTTGACAAATTCATCACGGCGAAGCGCACGCTGACGACGCAGATGAAAGCCACCGGCGAAGTCATGAGCATCTGCAGTAACTTCGAGGGAGCGATGATGAAGGCGATCCGCTCGCTGGAGCAGCATGTGGACAGCCTGACGAGCTACGATTTCTCCCATCTCTCCAAGGAGGAGCTCTTCTCCCGTCTGACCGTTGTGGACGACCAGAGAATCTGGGTCATTGCAGAGGCGCTGCGCAAGGGAATCTCGTACAGCACGATCCATGAGATCACCATGATCGACGAGTGGTTCATCGACAAGCTGAACAATCTCGTCAGGATCGAGAAGCGTCTGGAGAAAGAGCCGCTGACGCCGGAACTGCTGGCAGAGGCCAAGAGACTGGAATTCCCGGACAGCGTGATCGCCCGCTATACCGGCAAAAAGGAAGAGGACATCCGCGCGATGCGTCTGGAGCATGGCATCACGGCGGTTTACAAGATGGTCGATACCTGCGCGGCTGAGTTCGAGGCGCAGACGCCGTATTATTATTCGGTCTATTCCAAAGACGAGGACGAGGCGTCTTCCAAGGTGACGAAGAGAAAGAAAATCCTCGTGCTGGGGTCCGGCCCGATCCGGATCGGACAGGGCATCGAGTTCGACTACTGTTCCGTACATGCGACATGGGCGTTTTCAAAGGCGGGTTACGAGACGATCATCATCAACAATAACCCGGAGACGGTCAGCACGGACTTTGACATCGCGGACAAGCTCTATTTCGAGCCGCTGACGCCGGAGGATGTGCAGAATATCGTGGATATCGAGCGTCCGGACGGAGCGGTGGTGCAGTTCGGCGGTCAGACCGCGATCAAGCTGACCCAGGATCTGATGCGGATGGGCGTGCCGATTCTGGGAACCGACGCGGCGGATGTGGATGCGGCCGAGGACAGACAGCTCTTCGACGAAGTGCTGCAGCGATGCGGCATTGCCCGGGCGGCGGGCGAGACCGTTTACACCGCGGAGCAGGCCAAGGCGGTGGCAAACCGTCTGGGGTATCCGGTGCTCGTGCGTCCCTCCTATGTGCTGGGCGGACAGGGCATGCAGATCGCCCTCTCCGACAAAGAGATCGAGGAGTTCATGGCGATCATCAACCGCTACGAGCAGGATCACCCGATTCTCGTGGATAAATATCTGCAGGGAACGGAGACGGAGGTGGACGCTGTCTGCGATGGCGAGAACATCCTGATCCCCGGCATCATGGAGCACATCGAGCGCTCCGGCGTGCACTCGGGCGATTCGATTTCCGTTTATCCGGCACAGACCTTAAGCCAGCAGGTCAAGGAGAAGATTGCGGAGTACACCCGCCGCCTGGCAGCGGAGCTCCATGTGATCGGTCTGATCAATGTGCAGTTCATCGCGGTGGGCGACGAGGTCTATATCATTGAGGCGAATCCGCGCTCTTCCCGCACCGTGCCGTACATCAGCAAGGTGACGGGCATTCCGATCGTGGATCTGGCTGCGCAGGTTATGATGGGCAAAAAGATCACGGAGCTGGGCTACGAACCGGGGCTGCAGCCTGAGGCGGGCCTCGTGGCGATCAAGATGCCGGTATTCTCGACGGAGAAGATCCGCGGCGCGGAGATCAGCGTCGGTCCGGAGATGAAGTCCACCGGCGAGTGCCTTGGCATCTCCCCCTCGTTCAACGAGGCGCTGTACAAGGCGTTCCTTGGCGCGGGCGTGAATCTGCCGAAGCACAAGCAGATGATCCTCACAGTCAAGGATGCGGACAAGGGAGAGGCGATCGGTATTGCCAGACGTTTTGAAGCTCTCGGTTATATCATCTATGCGACGCGGAGCACTGCGAACGCGTTAAAAGAGGCGGGCGTCAAGGCAAGACAGGTCAATAAGATCAGTCAGGAATCCCCGACGGTCATGGATCTGCTGCTCGGACACAAGATCGATCTCGTCATCGACACTCCGACCCAGGGGCGCGACAAGAGCCGCGACGGATTCCTGATCCGCCGCACGGCGATTGAGACAGGCGTCAACTGCCTGACTTCCCTCGACACCGCACAGGCCCTCGTATCGAGTCTGGAGCACGCGCAGGAATCGAAGCGCGATCTGGAAGTGATTGATATCGCGAAGATTTAAGGTGTGCCGGGGAGCAGGCGCTGTGAAAATGGCGGAAATAATATGCAGAACGTCAATTACAGTAAGGAAACGGAAAAAATCATCGACAGGGTGCGCGGGCTTTCTCCCGCGCCCCGTCTTTTACTGCACAGCTGCTGTGCGCCGTGCTCAAGCTACTGTCTTGAATATCTGAGAGAGTATTTTGAGATCACGGTGTTCTACTACAACCCGAACATCACGGAGGACGGGGAGTATGAGAAGAGAAAGGAAGAGGAGCTGCGTCTGATCGGGGCGTATAACCGGCAGGTGGAAGAAGGGCGGTTTGAGGAAGAGTCTGGCAGGGAGGAACCCGGCAAGGCAGATCCCGGCGGAGAAGAGTCCGGTGCACCGGAGAGCGGCAGGCGGTTCGCGATGCATTCCACCACGGCGGCGAAGAAGATCTCGGTGCTGGAGGCGCCCTATGATCCCGAAGCGTTTCTGGCGATGGCAAAGGGACTGGAGCAGGAGCCGGAGGGCGGCGCGCGGTGTATGGCCTGTTATGCGCTGCGTCTTGCGAGAACGGCGCAGGCGGCGGCAGAGGGCGGTTACGACTATTTCACGACGACGCTGACGATCAGCCCGCTCAAAAACGCGGCCAGACTCAATGAGATTGGGCAGCAGATGGCGCAGAAGTACGGCGCGGTCTATCTGCCGTCGGATTTCAAGAAAAAGAACGGCTACAAGCGATCCACTGAGCTGTCGGCGGTCTTCGGCCTGTACCGGCAGAATTACTGCGGGTGTGTGTATTCAAAGCAGAACAGGCAGAACAGATAAAGGCTCCGGCGCGGTCTCAGCAAAGAACGATCAGGCAATACCGCAGTGGCGGCGGAGGTGAATGAGATCAGCTTCCGGCACGATCTGAGCAAAGAACACAGAAACCGCCTTCGCGGATTTCTGTTCGCAGAGCCGCAGACAGACTGCGGTATGGAAGGAAGATATGGAAAAATTACTGGATTTGATTTCTCAGGAGATGGGGCGCGCGTTTGCCGCGGCGGGGTATGACGAATCCCTCGGCAGGGTGAGTGTTTCCAATCGCCCCGATTTGTGTGAGTATCAGTGCAATGGTGCGATGGCCGGTGCAAAGAAGTATCACAAAGCGCCGCTCGTGATTGCGGGAGAGGTCGCGGGAGCGCTGACCGGAGAGGACGGCGTTCCGGGAGAGGAGAGCGTGTTCTCCTCGGTAGAGGCGATTGCACCGGGATTCCTGAATTTGAAAATCAAGGAGTCGTTCCTTGCGGATTATCTCGCGCAGATGAGCGCACAGGAGAAACTGGGCCTGGCGCTGCCGGAAAAGCCCAAGACGATCGTGCTCGACTACGGCGGACCGAATGTGGCGAAGCCGCTTCATGTGGGACATCTGCGTTCGGCGGTCATCGGCGAGGCGATCAAACGGATCGCGCGCTATAACGGCGAGACGGTGATCTCCGATATTCATCTGGGAGACTGGGGCCTGCAGATGGGACTGATTATCACGGAGCTGCAGAAGCGTCAGCCGGATCTGCCGTATTTCGATCCGTCTTATGAGGGAGAGTATCCGCAGGAGGCGCCGTTTACGGTATCGGAGCTGGAAGAGATCTATCCCTATGCGAGCAAGAAGTCCAAGGAGGACGAGGCGTATTACGCCGAGGCGATGGATAATACGCACCGTCTGCAGGAGGGAGAGCGCGGACTGCGCGCGCTCTGGAAGCAGATCGTGACAGTCTCCGTGGCCGATATGAAGAAAAATTATGCGAATCTGGACGTGGACTTTGATCTGTGGCTCGGAGAGTCGGATGCGCACGATGCGATCCCGCCGATGGTGGAGCGGATGAAGAGTGAGGGCTACGCCTATGAGAGCAACGGCGCTCTCGTCGTAGACGTCTGTGATCCGGCAGATGCCAAGGAGATTCCGCCCTGCATTATACTGAAATCGGACGGAGCTTCCCTCTACACGACGACCGATCTGGCGACGATCGCGCAGCGCACGGAGAAGTACCATCCGGATGAAATCATCTATGTCACGGATAAGCGGCAGGAGCTGCATTTCGTGCAGGTGTTCCGCTGCGCGAAAAAGTGCGGACTCGTCGGAGAGGAGACGCAGTTAAAACACATTGGCTTCGGCACGATGAACGGCAGGGACGGCAAGCCCTTTAAGACGAGAGAGGGCGGTGTGATGCGTCTGGAACGTCTGATCGCGGACATTGATGAGGAAATGCTCGGAAAGATCCGCAGCAACGAGGAGATTCCGGCAGAGGAAGCGGAGAAGACGGCGAAACAGGTCGCTCTGGCCGCGCTCAAATACGGGGATCTTTCCAATCAGGCGAGCAAGGATTATGTATTCGACATGGAGCGCTTTACCTCTTTTGAAGGGGATACAGGCCCGTATATTCTCTACACGATTGTCCGGATCCGCTCGATTCTGAGCAAGTATGAAGCGCAGAAGAAGGAAAATGCGGCAGCTGACAGTACAGAGGCAAAAGACAACGGCCGGAAACCGGAAGCTCTGGCTGATGAAACCGGAGAGGGAACATCCGGCAGGGCGTCCGGCGCACTGCAGATTCAGCCCGCCAAGAGCCCGCTGGAGAAAGCCCTGATGGCACAGATCGCCCAGTTCAACGCCGTCATGAAGAGCGCCCACGAGGAAACCGCGCCGCACAAGCTCTGCGCGTACATCTACGACCTCTCGAATGCCTTCAACAGCTTCTACCACGCGACAAAGATCCTCAGCGAGGAAGACCAGACCACCAAAGCCGGCTGGATCGCCCTCCTGACCCTGACCGAACAAGTCCTGACCACCACCATCCAAACCCTAGGCTTCGACTCCCCGGCGAGGATGTGACATAGCAATGAGCCATGCATAAGACGTTTTAAACAATCCCGCGTTGTGCTTGCACAAAAGCGGGATTGTTTAAAGCGGATTATATACGGCGAACGCCGTTCATCGAGCCGGAGCGAAGCGAAGGCGAGATGAGAGCATGGCTCAAACCCCGGCGACGCAGGTGCTTGCCAAAGGCGGCGTTGTGCTTGCACAAAAGAAACGAAAGGACGAACGAATGACCCTACAGAAGCGGCACACCATTATTTTTGATATGGACGGCGTTCTTTTTGATACGGAACGCCTGAGTATTCCCTGCTGGGAGGCGGCGGGGCTTGCGTACGGCATTTCCGGAATGGGAGAACTCTCGAGGGCGTGCATTGGCACGACGGCGGTGCGCACGAAGGAGATTCTCACAGGAAGTTTCGACCATCCGATTCCTTACGATGAGATCCGGGCCGAGAAGTCACGCCTGATGCACGAATCGTTTGTCCGGAACGGAATGCCGGTCAAGCCGGGCGTGTTTGAACTGATGGACTGGCTGAAAGAGAACGGGTTTGCGATCGGTCTCGCCACATCCACACGCCGCGCGGCAGTGGAAGAGGAACTTGCGATGTGTGGTCTTGACCGTTATTTTGACGTGGTCGTCTGCGGGGATGAGTTGAAGCGCAGTAAGCCTGCGCCGGATATTTTCATCAAATGCGGCGGGGAGCTGCAGGCTGTTTCCGAAGAGACGTGGGTGATCGAGGACTCCTATAACGGAATCCGCGCGGCGCATGCGGCGGGCATGAAGCCGGTCATGGTGCCGGATCTGCTTGCTCCGGATGAGGAGATGCGTTCGCTCGCGGTTCAGATCTGCGGAGATCTTTTTGAGGTGCGCTCGTATCTGGAACGACAATTCTGAATCAGGGCTGCGAAGCAGTCACTCCCTGA
Organism: Eubacteriales bacterium; assembly: GCA_030524225.1. Lineage (GTDB taxonomy): Bacteria > Bacillota > Clostridia > Lachnospirales > Lachnospiraceae > CAG-791. The sequence continues at coordinate 4,716 of JAUNGV010000064.1, read as the reverse complement.
AAAATCTCTTGACAAATCCACTGCCTTGTTATATTTTTAACAGGAGCAAACAACTACATAACACCGCTAGGGGAGCAGATGCTGAGACAGTGGCGCGGTTATTCCACGAGACCGTGTGCCGCTGACCCTCATTACTTGAACCGGATAATACCGGCGTAAGGAAGCAAAGCAAGTCCAATGCAGGACGGGATCTCTGTGCAGGAGCGATATAAACCGACATACCTTCTGATTCGTTCTTCACAGTGTCCAGCTGCAGGAAGACTTCCGCTGTTTTATCCCCTCCCGTTGTCAAAACAAAGGAGGTTTTTTTATGTCTATTTTTGCACGCTATGTGGAAGCGGACGGAAGTTATCAACTGACGCAGCTGGGATATCTGGCGATTATTCTGGTGATGATCGCGCTGCTTCTGGCGGCCTGTTTTATCACGAAGGCGGATAAAAAGGCGCAGACCGGAACGAGGCGTCTGGTTTTCTCGGCGATGGCGATTGCCCTCGCTCTGGTGACGTCCTTTATCAAATTTATCCATATGCCGATGGGCGGCAGCGTGACGCTCTTTTCGATGTTATTCATCTGCCTGATCGGTTACTGGTACGGGCTGCGCACGGGACTGATGGCGGCGATCGCCTACGGATTCCTGCAGCTGATTATTGATCCGTACATCATCAGTGTGCCGCAGATGCTCGTGGACTATATCTTTGCGTTTGGCGCGCTGGGCCTGTCGGGACTGTTCTCCAATGCCAGACACGGGCTGATCAAGGGATATCTTGTCGGCGTGCTCGGACGTTATTTCTTTGCTTTTCTCTCGGGAATGATTTTCTTCGGAAGCTATGCGGCGGATTACAATATGGCGGCACCGGTTTACTCCCTCGTTTATAACGGTGCGTACATTGGTCTGGAGGCTCTGTTTACGCTGATTCTGATTGCCATTCCGGCGATTGACAAGGCGCTGGTGAGAATCAAGACGCTGGCGATGCAGGAGGCATGAGCCAAGGGGCAGGAGTCAGGAAACAGGAATCAGAAGAT
>JAUNGV010000064.1:0-3683 GCA_030524225.1 Eubacteriales bacterium | reverse complement strand
AAGGCACAAATCGGGAGACAGAAGTCAGAGAATGGGCCGGAAGCCGCCGCATGTGGTTCAGTATGTATTTTACGCATGCTGCGCTGCAAATTTGGTATTGTACTTTTCCAAAATGGCAGTTTACAATCAAAATCAAAAGAAGAAGCCGGAAAGATTTCCGGATGCGTGGAAAAGTCACAGAAGGAGGGCGGCAAATGGCAAAGAAACAGACTGCAGGGAGAGACAGACTCGGGAAACTTGCTCCCAAGTTTGCGGAATTAAACGACGATGTTCTTTTTGGAGAAGTGTGGTCAAGAGAGGCGCAGCTCAGCGCGAGAGACCGCAGTATGATTACGATTGCGGCGCTTTTTTCGGCGGGGCTCTATCCGCAGCTCAAATCTCATCTTGCTCTGGGGAAGGAGCACGGCGTTACGCGAAGCGAGGCAGTGGAGATTGTGACACAGCTCGCGTTTTACTGCGGATGGCCGAAGGCGTGGAGCGCGTTCCCGCTGATCGCAGAAGTTTACGGGGAGGAGAAACTGCCGGAAGAGATTCCTTCGCAGCTTTCCGCTTTTCCCATCGGGGAGCCCAATACGGCGTATGCGCAGTATTTTACCGGGAAGAGTTACCTGGCGCCCCTGACGAACGAGCAGATCCCGACGGTTAACGTGACCTTCGAACCGGCCTGCCGGAATAACTGGCATATCCACGAGGCGAAATCCGGCGGCGGGCAGCTGCTGATCTGTGTCAGCGGGAGCGGCTGGTATCAGGAGTGGGGCAAGGAGCCGAGAAGGCTGCAGCCGGGGGATATTGTGAATATTCCGGCGAATGTGAAGCACTGGCACGGTGCGGCGAAGGATACATGGTTCCAGCATATCGCCCAGGAAATCCCGGGAGAGGATAAGAGGACGCAGTGGTGCGAGCCCGTGACGGACGAGGAGTACAGCAGGATTGATCCGGTGCAGAAATAAAAATAGTAAGAAAAGCGGCTGTCGTGCTGAGAGATCGGTGCGATGGCCTTTTCTATGGCCTTTTGCGTTTGAGGCTGCGTTTTATGTCGGAGGCTGTGTTTTATATTTGAAGTGTATTTGAGGGGCATAGTCTGCGTTTGGAAATGCCTTGCCAGAGCTGATTTTATGTGTTACGATTCCCGTATATTTTCCGGGAACACCTGTTTTCCGGAAGACTTGACAGACATTTCTTATGACATCTCTGTGTGACATCTCTGCGGGCCATTGGTTTCTATCTCTGTGTTCAGAATTCTTTTATTGTTTTATCTTTAGAAAGCCGCCTTTGTTCAGAGGCTGCTGTTGTCTGTTTCATAGTCTTATCTATTTCTGATCAAATATCATATCTACCAATCTGAAGGAGGTAAGATTGAAAAATAAGCTCGATAGCTTATTTTTCAATCCCGAGATTTGTGCCGGGGCGGCATAAATCTCGATTATGGCAGACGCAAATCGGATATTTGCGTCGCCCCGTCGCGAAGATCGCTCCGGAATGGGGAACCATGACGGGAAATCAGGATGCTGTCACAAAGCGGTACATGAGCAGGAGCGATATCTTTGCGGATATTTTCAATTACCTGATTTATCAGGGAAGGACGGTTATTCAGGCGGACACTCTGCGGCAGTTCGATTCGGAGGAGACGGCCGATTTATCCGGTAAGAAAACAGAAACGAAGTACCGGGACGTTATGAAAAGGACAGTGGTGAAAACAGACGGGAAGACGATGTATCTGCTTTTGGGAATTGAAAATCAGATGCAGGTACATTATGCAATGCCGGTCAGGGCAATGGTATATGACGCGCTGCGGTATGACCGGCAGGTGCGGGAAATTGCGAGAGGACACGCGGCAAAGGGAGAGAATCGTGCACTGGGGAAAGCTGGTGATTAACGCGATGACGAGTACAGGAATAGAGATCAGGGAAGAGGAGGAACAGGTGGATACGTGTAAGGCAATCAGGGATATGAAAGCGCAAAGCAGGAGAGAAGGAATTCAAAAAGGGATTCAAAAAGGAATTCAGAAGGGCTTTCAGGAAAGGACGATCTATTCGATTCGGGCGCTGATGCAGACGATGCACTGGAGTGCGGAACAGGCAATGGAGAACCTGCTGATCCCGCAGGAGGAGAGAGAGGAATACCGGAGGATGTTATGAGGAAATGTGCGTGTGCGATATGATTCTGTGGCAGGTTTGCCATGCGGGACTTCATGCAGGGCAATGAGGTGTGGAGCAGTCATCCCGGCGTTTAGTATGCTTCCTGATTATACTGTCTTGCGGATTCGGCATTGTACTTTTCTGAATCCGCAATTTACAATGCAGATAGGTACAGAGTGCGCCGGGAGGGCCGGCGTGTGTCAGGAGGTTTGCAGATGAATACATTTACGTATGAATACCCTGTTAAGGTTTATTTCGGGGAGGGAGCGGCAAGGAAGAGTCTGGGCGCAGAGCTCGCCAAAGTGGGAAAGACCGTCATGCTGGCGTACGGCGGCGGTTCCATCAGGCAGAACGGCGTCTATGAGGAGCTGACCGGGATTCTGAAAGAAGCGGGCAAGGAGATTGTGGAGTTTACCGGGATTATGTCGAATCCCACCTATGCCAAGGTGCAGGAGGGGGCGCGTCTGGCAAGGGAGAGAGGCGTGGACTTTATCCTTGCGGCGGGCGGCGGCTCTGTTCTGGACTGCTGCAAAATTGTCTCCGCACAGGCGAAGACAGAGAAGGATATCTGGGAGATGGAGTTTACCGAACATCGTTTTCCGGATGAATTCATTCCGATGGGCGCAGTGGTGACGGCGTTCGGAACGGGGGCGGAGGAGAACTGCGGCGCGGTTATCACCAATGAGGAGAAGAAACTGAAATCCGCGCTGTTCGGCGCGTTCTATACGTTTGCGGTGCTGGATCCCTCCTATACGATGACGATGCCGATGAGACAGGTTATTTCCGGATCTTTTGACGCGCTCTCCCACAGTATGGAGACGTATATGGGATCGCCGCGCGAGGTCAATTATTCCGATGAGATCAATGAGGCGACGCAGCGGAATATCATCCGGAATATCAGGGCGGCGCTGGCGGATCCGGAGGACCGGCAGGCCCGGAGCGAACTGGTCTGGGCGTCGGCAATGGCGGAAAACGGCATTCTGAAGATCGGAAAGACGACGGATTTCCAGTGCCATATGCTGGAGCATCAGCTGGGCGCGTATACGGACTGCAATCATGGGCAGGGGCTGGCTGTCCTGCATCCTGTCCTGTACCGCCATATGCTGCCGGAGGCGGCCGGTCAGTTTGCGCGGCTCGCCGTACAGGTGTGGGGAATCTGTCCGGAGGGTAAATCGGAGGGGGAACTGGCGGAGGCCTTTCTCGCTGCTCTTTCTGATTTCATCAGGGAAATCGGACTGCCGACCAGTTTAAGGGAGATGGGAATCCCTGAGACGACAGATCTTAAGGCGATTGCGGACAGCACGGTGCTGACGGCAGGGTGCGCGAAGAAGTTTACGGCGAAGGAGCTCCTTGAAGTTTTGCAGGAATGCAGTGCGTTTTAGAACGGCACAAAACCGGAAGGAAGAATGACCGGAAAAAGAATCGGGACGAAATAGAATCGAAATGAAATAGAATCAGGATGAAATCCGCGGTGGCCTCTGTGGGACAGCGGATTTTTTGACAGTGTGCTATAGGATAAGATTGAAAAATAAGCCCGATAGCTTA
>JAUNGV010000063.1 GCA_030524225.1 Eubacteriales bacterium | reverse complement strand
GTACTTCACTGATATCCTTACTTCTGCGGCATGTGCCTCACTGTTATCCCCGCTTCCTGAGGCGGCTGTTCCGGACTGCCGCAAACAGCGCGAACACAAGAAGCCCTCCGAGCAGCCCTCCCACATGCGCCGCGTTGTTCGTTCCCACGCTCACGAATCCGTTGTACAGGCTCAGTCCGATTCCCATCGCAATCCGCAGCGGTTCCGTGCGTGCTCTCGGCCCGCGGTGCAGAACCGCCAGCAGCAGAAACGCGCCCATCACACCGAAGATCGCTCCGCTTGCGCCGAGAGAGATCCACGTCTGTCCCATTGCCTGCTCTACTACCATCGACGTTACATTTCCCGCGATGCCGGATACCAGATAGAGAATCAGATAGGGAAGGCTCCCCATCTGCCTCTCCACCACTTCTCCCGCAAAATAGAGCATGATCATATTGGAAAAAAGATGCGTCACGCCCGCGTGCAGAAACATCGACGTCAGAATCCGATAAACCTCGCCCCCGCGCAGCACCCGCTCCGTCACAAGCGTCCCCCTGTCATACAGGAAGGCCCGTGCCGCCGGCGAGAGCCACATAATCAGAAACACCAATACATTCAGCGCAACAAGCGCTGCCGTCACCGGCATCACCCGGTATGCCCCGCCTGCTCCGCCATTCCCATGCCCGAGAGTCCTTCCCTCTGTCAGCCATCCGGCAAGCCACTGCTCCAACGGTCTGCGCATCCCGCAGAAATCCGGTATTTTATCCTCATACACCACCAGGCGGCGCGCGTTTTTGTCAATCATCCAGCAGGAGGAATCTGCCTCTGCCGCCTCCCGCAACGCGCCGGGGTCGTCACAGAGCAGAATGCTCAGCAGCCGCGGCGTGCTGTGTCCCGCCGCCCCGTCTGCCCGCCCGTACTCTGCGGATACCTGATCTGACCGCCCCGTCTCCTGCGCACTGCGCGCGGCGGATTCTCCCAGAGCGCGGAGCACCTGTTCCCGGAGCGCGGCCAGCGCCCTGCCGGTAAACCCCTCCCCGCTTCCCACGTCCAGCACCTGCACCGCCCGCAGTCCATCCTCTCCGACGCGCAGCCAGAGCGAGACCTGCGGCAGATTCGTCTCCGCCAGCCGCCATCCCTGACTGTGATAAAACTGTTCCAGTTCTTCCCGTAAACTCAATCCAGATATTCCTCCGCCATCGTCTCCTGATAGGCCGCCTTCCGCAGCCTCTTCATCGCAGCCACAAGTTCCGCTAATTCCGGCAGCGCGATGCGATCCAGCTTCCTGAGCCTGGGTGTGCCCAGCTCCACTCCCGACACATAGCGCTCATACCAGTCCGTCCGGTAATTCCACAGCTCCAGCGCCGCTCCGTAGCGCCGCTTTAACCGCTGCGCGATCAGCAGCCCCTCCGGATCAAAATCCCCCATATAGTAAAAACGGCAGCTCCGCGCCAGCTGATCCATCAGCACCAGCACCGCCAGCCGCACCTGTCCGTTTCCACATAACACCGTCCAATCCGGATGCTTTTCCACAAGCAAGGAGAATACCGCAGGGTTTTCCACAACATAAACCCTGTTCTCCACCGCATTCCCCTCTCCCGCACGGATTCTCCCGAGCCGTCCCAGGGTCCGCAGCGTCAGTTTAAGAGGTTCCGCCGTCCTATAAAATCCCTCGATTCCCGGGTGCAGGCTTCCGTCCGCGCGCCACGCCCGGATTCCGTATGCCAGCACATCATTCGAGAGATCGTCCCGCAGAAGCCCCGCTTCATAAAACAGGCTGTTCTTGTACTCCGTTCGCGACAGCATCCCGTCTGTCCGCGTCTCTTCCGCATCTTCCACCTCCTCCGCGCTCTGCGGCGGGAAATGCTCCCTCGCCTTCACCCCTTCCGCATTCTCCGAAAGAAGCAAATTCGTGCTTGCAGAAGCGAAATAATCCTGTAAAAAAGAGGTGAGCAGTCTCTCCCCGGTTCGCCCCTCGTCAAAATAATGGGGATCTCCTGTCGCCGCGGCCGCAAAGACCGGCAGAAGCGCCCTGCTCTCCCCGGAAAAGACGGGCAGCCGTTCCACCGCCCGCAGCACGAGAGAGAGTTCCTCCGAAAGCCCTGCCGGATCCTCCCGATAACGCTGCCGCAGCAGCCCGCTCCCTTTGGAGCTCTCCCGCAGCGTATTCCGCAGCCAACTCTGTCCGGGGACAAAGGAGCAGCTCTCCAGAATTCTCTGAAAGTAGCGATCCCGTTCCTCTTCCTCCCGCTGCCTGCGCTCCTTCTGCACCGTCAGCGCTTCCCCGTAATAGGTCTCCAGAATTTCCTTCCACTCCAGTCCCGCAAAACGGCTTGAGGCAAGCGCCTTCTCCATCCTGGCTGCGGACACCGTCACGCTTTTCTGCTCCGTATAATCCTTCTGCAGAAAACCGCCCAGATCCGCCTTTTCCTCTCTCGTCAGGGAACCGAGCGTCACGCTGCCGCCGAAATGGCCCAGCCCTTCATATTTCCTGCGAAAGCCATCAAACAGCCTGCGGTACACCGGACGCGCCTTGAAATAGGCCGCGCACGCCTCCAGTTCTTTTTTCCGATTCTGTCTTTCCTTATCCTTCCCGATAACATTTTCCTCTTTTCTTCTCTGCAGGCATATCTCTTTCCTGTTTCTGATTTCCACTTTCCTGTTTCGATGTCCTGTTCTACTCTCCTCTAACGCCATCACCCTTTCCGGATGCACGCACTTCCTCCGCTTCCCGCTCCATCTCCGCCTCCGTCACGATGCGCCTGACCATTCCGTTCCACACATAGCGGATGACCGTCACATACCGGGCGTTCTCCGGACGCACGAGCTGGTAAATGGCGAGTGCCGGAACCGTATCATAATCCCCCCAGAGAATCTGGGAATTGATCATAAAGTTAAAGCCGAATTCCGACATCAGCCGGAACATATCACGGATATTCATCTCATCCACACCGGCAAATGCCTCGTCCAGCGAGATCAGACGCGGCGCGTCCTCCCTGGCTCCCGCATACTTCGCCACCACGGCGGAAAAGAGCGGCACATACATGGCCATCGCTTTTTCGCCTCCGCTGAAGGTGAAGAATACCCGGTCGGTCAGCTCCTTTTTCTTCTCCCCCGTCTTCTGACACTCAAGCTGGAACTCAAACCACTGCCGGTAATCCAGCACCTCCCTCATAATAGCGTGGAAGGACTGCACGTTGCCCGCATCCGCCACCGTCTTTCTGGCCTCCTCAATCTTGGAGCGGAAGTGCGCCGAGAGCTGCTGGGCCTCCTCCGGCCTCATGATCTCCGCATCCTTCTGCAGCAGCTCCACCAGTGCTTTCGTATCCAGCTGTTCCTCCTTCTCTGCCCGCTTATGCTTCCAGCGCAGCGAAAGCGTCAGACCGCTCGAGGTCTGCATGGATTCCATGAGCGCGTTCATCTTCTCCACCCAGCGCCGGCTCGCCTGAATCCGGAGACGGATTTTCTTGCTGATGGTATTCGTCAGAATATCCTCAAACAGTTCTCTGTCCTTGTCGCTCAGAAGCCGCTTCTGCGTCTGCTCGTCCTCCCGCAGCCTGGCGAGAAGCTCCTTGAATTTCACCGGCGTCCCCCGGTATTTGGCGCGAAGATCCAGCCGCTTCATTCCCATTTCCGAGAAGGAATTCTCCTCGTCCAGCTCCTCGAACAGCGTCTGCAGCGTGATCTGATACTCCAGCAGCCAGCCTCTGTTCCTGTGATAGACCTCCTGCAGGCTTCCAAAGAGATCGCTCTGCTTCCTGCCGCCGGACTTCCCGCCCAGCGCACCGCAGATCTTTACCGCCTGTTCCTCCCGGTCGCCGTCCCCGGCAAATGTCCTCTCCACATAACCGAGGTGCAGTTCCTGCCCGAAGGCCTGTCCCAGCCACTCTCTGCGCAGTCTGGCCTTCCCGATTCCGATCTGGTTTTCCTGCCTTCTCTCCGCGAGCACCTTCTCCTGCATCTCCAGCTCGCCCATTCTCCTGACCGCGCCCTCTTTCTCCAAGGGAAGCTCCCGCAGACGGCGCAGACAGTACTCCATTCTCTCCCGGATTTTCTCGTAATCCGTCAGCTTCAGCTGGTTCTGCACGGAGATCAGCAGCGCCTCCTTCTCCTTCTTCTTTCTCACGCTGCCGCCCAGATCATAGCGGATCGTATCCAGATCCGCGTCGATTTCCTCCAGATGCGCCTCCAGCAGCCGGAGGCTCCCGCTTCCATTTATATAATCCCTGTGCGCAATCTGCAGAAGGGTCAGATTCTTCTGGTAACCGGCCAGCGCTTCCGCCGCCTCCGCAAACACGTCGAGCCGGGGACTCAGCTCGCACTTCCTGCTGATTTCCTGCACCGCAAGCCGGATTTCATCCAGTTCCCGGCGGGCCTTTTCCACCAGCTCCTTCTGTGCCCGGATTCTCTCCCCGATCTCTTCGATCGCCTTTTCCTGCGCTTCGTACTCCCGCGCGCACTCCTTCAGCGCCTTTCCCTCCGGAAAAGCCGCCCACTCCTGTCCCAGACGTCCTCTGCGCTCCTCAAGGGTTTCCAGCTCCTGACGGAGTCCGGCAAGCTCCTGCTCTTTCAGGCGGCAGATCTCCTCCAGTTCCCGGATCTTCTCCCTCCGGTAATTCTCCCTGGATCTGACACCGATGAAGCGCGGCGTATACGTTCCCGTGATTGTTCCCTCCAGAACGCCCATCCCGTAATGGCCGCCTGCCTCGATCCACGAGCCCGCCTTCTCCTGCCAGCCGATGGCCGACAGTGCCCGGGATATATTCTGATAGAGCAGGATATCGTTGTCCTCGTTGTCGATGTCCAGCAGCTCCATGAGGTTGCTTCTGACCTGCGCCGCATCGGTGAAAATGTACCGGTCGCAGACACCGGGATCCAGCTGCAGCACCCGCTGTCTGTACTCCGCCGGCACCACCAGCGCGTCCAGAATACCCATGTGCAGCAGAGCCTCCTCCAGCTCCGCCGCCTGCTTCTGCGGAAGCTTACCGTCAAAATCCACCAGCCTGTAAAAGCAGTGATACGGAATCCCCTCCTGTTCCAGGCGGCGTCTGTTTGCCGTCACCGCTTCGCTGTGTTCCGGCTCCGGCTCTTTCCGGGTCTGCCACTGTTCGAGTTCCTCCAGGCTCTCCTCATACTCCGCCTGTTTTGCTTTTTGCTCCGCCTTTTTCTCTGCGGTCTGCGCCGCCAGCGTCCGCTCCCGTTCCTCGAAGGACGGTCTGATCTGATCCCGGATCTCTCCCCAGTAATCCGTATCCGACCGGCAGCTCTCGATCCTTCTGGAAATCTCCTGCAGGGCGTCTTCCTCCGGACACAGCTCCCGGCACTCCCTCCTCCACTGATAGACACGCTCTGTCAGTTCCTGTTTCTCCTCGTGAAGGCGGTCAGCGCGCCGCCTGCCTTCACGCTCCATATTGTTCCTCTCCTCCTGGATGCGGTCGAGATCCTGCAGCCGGAGGCTGTAGCGCTCCTGAAACAGCTTCTCCTCCTGCAGCTTCGCTTTTCCGGCCTCCACCTGGTTCCGGTATTCCTGCAGCAGCTTCTCATGCGCGGCAAACGAGTATGGCTTTTCCCCGGCGTCCCAGAGCTCTGTCCGCATGAAACTGAAATCATCGAAGGAAAGCCCCTCGATCTGCTCCTCCATCTCCTCCAGCCGCTCCTTCATATCCTCCCGGAGCTGCTCGCTTTTCTCCTCCTGTTTTCGGCGCTGCCGTTCCGTATCCTGCCGCTTTCCTTCCTTTTCCTCCTCCTGCCGCCGTCTGGCTTCGATCGCCGTTTCGAGCTCCTCCAGCTCTTCTTTCAGCTGCTGCTCCTGCCGCGCCAGACGCGCCGCATCGCTGTCCGCAAGGGAACTCTGCTCCTGCCGCAGCACGCTCTCCTCTCTGCCCAGCTCCTCGTGACGTGCCCTCTCCTGCTCCGCCTCCGACCGTGTATTTCCCAGCTCTGTCTCCAGTTCCTGCGCCTTCTTCTCCAGCGTCCGGCACTCTCTGGCCGCCTCCGTAAACAGCCTTGCCTTATCGCAGAGCACGACCTCATTGTACTGGTCGTACACCTTTTCCATCTGCTCCGCCGCCCGTATGCTCTCGCTCAGAGCATCCAGATTCGTCTTGAGGCCGTCCATATTTTCGATCGCCTCCGACATGGGGCGCAGATCGTCCTCCGAGAGCGTCTGCAGTGATCCGCTCAGAATTTCGTTGATGATTGTAGGCTTGAAGTCCTTGGAGAGCTTCGGTGTCCGCAGCTGGATCAGCAGTTCCAGAAGCTCCCGGTATTCCTCCTGGGTCTCAAAGCCGAACAGCAGGCGGTTCACACACTGCGCGTATTCGCTCTGGGTTTCCATCACGCGGCCGCCCTCGCCGATCCGGTTGCGCAGCTCCCGCATACTGCAGGTCACCTTGCTGTGCAGTTCCTTATACAGCCAGAAATCCTTCCCGATTCTCCGCCCGTCCGTGATGCAGAAATACCACGCCTCCAGACGCTTGTTCCTCCTGGCGCGCAGTCCGATTCCGAGCGTGAGGTACTCGTCGCTCTCCGTTCGTTTCAGCTCCATATAGAGATAGCCGGTCCGCTCTTCTCTCTCGTCTCCCTCCTCCAGAAGATAGTTCTCCATCTTTCTGGCCCGGGAGCCGAAGGGATCCAGCCGCTCCGGCCTCATATTCCCATCCAGCAAAAGAGGAATAAAGCTCTGCATCGTGACGGATTTGCCGGAGCCATTGGCGCCGCGCAGCAGCATTCTCCCGTCCAGAAAGGTAAATTCCTCCTCGTCGTAATACCAGAAATCCACCAGTCCCACCCGGTGTATCCGCCACTTACTGTTCATCCTCTTCCTCCTGCGCCTGCCCCGCGCGCCGCGCCTCAAAATCCGCCGGATACCGCCCCGCGATCTTTCCCGCTACCAGACTGATCCGCACATCTTCCCCGTCCTCTTCCACCAGTCCGAGCTCCGTCATATAGGAAATCGTTTCCTGGCAAAACTCCCTCGTCGTCATCTCCCGCCACAATTTCCCGAATCCGCCGCCATACTGCTCCCTGCACTGCTCCAGAAGTCCCCGGAACTGTTCCTTCGGCAGACAGATGCGCTCCTCCGTTCCGATTTCGATCCGTCCCTGCCGGATCTCCTCATGGATCCTGTCATTCAGCAGCAAAACAATATCCGACCTCGTATTCTCCTCCGGAAAGCAGCGTCCCATCCGGCAGTCCTCATGCAGCACGAGGAAGGCTCCTGTCCTGTACACCTGCAGTTCGCAGTCCAGAAGCTCCGAGAGCTCCCCCTGCAGCAGATTTCTCTGATTTCTCAGATACGCGAAATCCTCCTCCGTCTCCGCATCCCGGTACATCCCCATCGTCATCAGCAGCTGCCGGTAGACCCGCTGCCTCCGCACAATCCCCCTGTCCTCGTTGACGTCGATCCATTCCTCTCTCTCAAAGTCCGCCGGAGAATCAAACGAGCTGATATCCTGTGTAAAATTCTTCATGAAATACCGGGACACGCCTGTGTTCTCATAGAGCACCTCTCCGCCGTAGTCCTTCGCGAAGCTGTCCTCGTTTCCGTCGTCCACGTTCAGAATCCCGCAGTTCACACAGTATTTCAGCACCCGGATCAGATGTCTGCGATAGCTGTATACCGTCCAGTCGATCTGCTCTTCCCTGTACTGCGCCTGAATGTATTCCGTCAGCTCCGAGAGAACGAACTGCTCCTGCGCCTCCTTCTCCTCCAGAAACATCAGCGCCATACAGAAAAACACATACTCAATGGTGTGGTGGAAATCCAGAATCCCCATCCAGCTCTCCGCTCTGGCCGGAATCTTCTCCACCTTGATCAGATAGGGATTGACGATCACCTGATACCCCAGCTTTTCCAGCAGGAATTTCTTCACGCTTCCCAGCTCGTCCTTGATCTGATAATACAGCTCCCGATCCCTGCTTTTCAGTATCCATCGCCTCTCCAGCAATGTTTCCAGCGCTCTCATTCTTCCGCTCCCTCGAATCGAATCCGGTACGCCGGCATCTCCAGTTCCCCGTCCGCCGCTCTCACCACGCACCTCTCCGTCACCTCCGGGTTTTCCAGATAATACTTCCGCCCGTCTTCCGTCTTGCCCCAGAGTCCCCTGCTCTCCAGCGCCTTGGAGAGCCATGTCAGAAACACGTCCCGCACCCCGGGCTCTATCTCGGGCAAAGCGGCGAACTCCAACCGGTTCTCCTTAATATAACTCGCCAGAAGCCTGCGCTCCTCCCCGATCCGCCGGATCGTCTCCAGCCGCAGCGCCTCCTTCTCCTTTGAGCGATCCACAATTCCGGTGCGCTGTGCCTTCTCCTTATAGCTTCTCACCCGGGGCATCACAGTCACCACATACGGCTCCTCGTCGAACACCCCGCTGTTGATGCTGTCCGTCTGCCGGCTGCCGATTCCCTTCAGATGCAGCGGTCTCTCTATTCCGAACACGACAGCCGCCAGCCGGTGCGCCTCATGAATGTCGCGGCACTGCGAGAACATCACTGCGATCTTCCGGTACTCCTCGCGCCGGTTGGCCCCGCTGTTGCTCATCTCGCTGATCCGCGCCGCATATCTCGTAATCTTGCGGATAATCTCATTGGTGGTGTCAAAAACCCTGGCCGCCTCCGATTCTCTGCCATCCACTCCCGCGAACCACTCCAGCAGACTCTCCCAGCGTCCCCTCATCTTCTCGTAAATCAGCTCCCTGTCCACTTCCACGTCTATGCGCGGGATGGAGAGCTCGTACTGTGTCGCCTGTTCCAGAATCCCCGCAACCTCCCCGGTATCCGCCGCCCGCAGATACTGCTCGATCGCGCTCGCGTTGGACTGCAGACTCTTGACAAAGCTCCGCAGATATTCAATCAGCCTGTCCTTAAAGACCAGAAATTCTCTGGTCTTCATCATCTCCTCCGCCCGCACGCTGTTCAGTTCCCGCATATAGTCCTGATAATTCTGATTCAGACGGATGAAGTCGTTGTTGAGATCGTTCCACCACACATAGATCTTCTCCTGCGGCTCCCGCGCCATGGCGGAGAGCCTTCCCAGACTGATGCGGATCCGCTCCAGCAGCGTGGGTTCCAGGGAGGAACTCTCTATAAAGAGATTCTCCACCCGGATCACCATGCGCTCCACCTCTACCGTCGCCTCCGAGAGCTGGTAGCGGAACTTTTTATTGCGGAACTCCTCGATCGTCGATACCCGGCGCGTGTCCTGAATCGTCACCAGGTTTCCCCATCCCACCAGCGCGGTCAGATCCTGCTGACACTGCTCCGGCGTGTACGTCCGGAAATACGGATCCTCCCGAAGCTCCTCGTACACGTCCTCCTGATACATCCAGTATTTCAGTTTCTCATAATTCAAATAAAAAAGCCGGATGATCGGGCGGTATCGATCCGTGTTGTCCACGTTCAGATACTTCGCCTCCATCATCGGCTTTCGCAAGGTTTCCTGTATTTGCATGGAGTGTTTTCCTATTCCCCAGTTCTTTTTCCCTATGGTTTATTTGTCGTCCGGTGCGCTGCAAACGTTACAAAAATTATTATAGGGCAGCGAGGGGGATCGCACAAGGAGGGAGGGGAAGTTTTTTGGTTTTTACGGAATTTTACATTTTTATTCAATACCCTCAACAACCGACACGAACTAACCCGTTAGTATTATTCTTGCGTTTGACGCGGAAATTCTCTGAACCTGTATTTTCCTTTTCCGTATCCGGTCACCGGCTCGATGACTCCGCGCTCTATCATCACTTTCAAAAGAGCGGAGGCCCTGGATGGCTGAATGCCTATCACTTCCATCACATCTGAACGCCCAAAGACCATTTGTCCGGGAAACGCTTCGCACAGCCTGCGGATATGTCTTTTCGTCTTCGATTGCAGCCCACCTTCAATATACGGTTTTAGGGGATCAATGTCCTCTTTTTCGATGCCAATCTTTACTTTTTCCGCTTCAATGTCCGGTTTTGGGACCCCAATATCCGGTTTTGAGGTTTCCCTGACTATTCTACCGATATGCAATGTCCGGTTATGAAGCGAATGGCATTCATCCAACAGAAGATTCCGCAGAAAAATCTCGAGATATTCTGTCGTTTCATGAATACCATTTTTCAAATCATTATAATTGGCCCTAACCAATGCGTTCCGAAAATACCATGCATTCTCTGCAAAAACATCATTCGTAACATCAAATCCCAGTGTGCGAAGGTATTTGATAAAAAACACCGCTGTCGTTCTGGTATTCCCTTCTCCGAACACATGAATCTGCCACAATCTGGAGATAAACACCGCAAGATGATGAATGATCTCATCCATGGAAAGATTGCGGTAGGAAAACTTCTTTTCCTCTGAAAAATCGTACTCCAAAGTCGCTCTCAGTTCTGTAGCGCTTCCATAAAGCACAGATGCTCCATTCAGAACCCATTCTTTCTTTGTAATATTATAATCACGGATACGCCCCGCATGAGAATAGATACCAGTAAACAGTTTTCTATGAATGGAAAGATACACATTCGGTGTAAAACTGAAAGCCTGTTCAGATAACAGCGCCGCAATCCTCGCAGAAACTTTATCTGCCTCTTCCGTGCGGTCTCCCGCCTCACGTGCAGGCCTCTCCTCATAATAAGTCTGTAAAAGCGCATTTGCCTCTGCAAGAGAAATTTCCCCCTCAATATTACGAACAGCAGTATGGATCAAATATTCAGAGGTCTGAATCCCGTCGACCGCCTGCAGTCCAATAGCCGTATGCCACGCATACCCTTTCGCCCGCTTCGTCGGTTCGGATTCTTTGATATATGCTTTAAAAGGGTCTCTGTTCACTCCATATCACCTCGCTGTTGCTTTTCTGGCATAGAATCTCAGATTGCAATCAAGAACCGCACAGCTTTCTCCCAATCTGACTTTCAAAAAACACACCGCCAATTTCCGCACTCTCTTGCTCCTGAAAGGCATCGTTCCTCAGTTGCTCCATATCTTGCCACTTGAAAAGCGGCGGATGACAGCACTGGTTTCTCTTGTCCACGCATCTTTTCAGTTTATCATTGAACCTCTGCCATCATCTCTCATCAAAAGCATTCTCCCCCTGCATGGCAAGCCGTCGGGATAAAACCGGTACATTTTTGTTCAGTATACGCCGCACCGTCCCCATCATAAAATCCTTGCTCCGGGCATCTTTTAATTTCATGCCTTTCGCTCCCATCTGAAAATCCGGAATCACTTTTTTTAACCCGTCTGCAAAATTATTCCGGAGCTGCAATTCCAATGATTTACAAAATAAGATAGCACAACAGGAAGCGTCCAATTCAGGCGTCATTGCATAGACGGGCAACAGTAAATAATACAGTTTTATTCCCATCGTAAGATTATTTTTGAGTTCCCCCGGCAGGCTTTCCAGCTCTTCTAAGGATTCAAATCCAAATGGACGGAGCTGCTCCTCCTTCAGCGTTTGATTCAAAAATACCTTTTCCTTTAAATTGCTGACAAATCCATTTGTATCTATGCAAAATTCCTGTTCTCCGTTTTCGTCCGTTTTCCCTTCTCCCACAAACGACTCCGCAGCTGGAAGCTGTTCCGCATTTCTTTGTACCTGTGCTCTTATCTCTTCTTCCGATTTTCCGGACACTAATATTTTGGAAATATTGTTCAGCGCGAAGGTGTCCAGAATCGCTTTTGCTTCTTTCAAATATCTATTATCACTCCAGGCGACATGATCACCAATCACATACAGCCTGTATTTCGCCCTTGTAACAGCTACGTTTACAATGTTGGCGTTCACCCACTGAATCGCCCCCGCCGCCTTTCTGTCACACCCCAATAAAAAGATAACTTCATCCGCTTCTTTCCCCTGAAATGTATGAACCGTCCCGATATTGCTGTATATCCAGTCCTGCCAGTCCGGATTTTGCGCGATCGGCGACTCTGGATGAAAACGACAATATTCCTTGATGGTTTCTCTGATCCCTCTCACTACGCTTGTAAAAGGACTGATAATGTATAAACTCGGTCTGGCGGATTTCTGATAGGCAACATTCAACATGTTGCACACTTCCACGCCCTGTTTTTCCACATAGTGGTTCTTGTTTCCCTTCTCTTCTCCAACCACATGAATCCATCGGGACCCGGAAAAAATAAAGGTAGCCTCTTTCTCCTTTGAAGGCTGTCTAGTTTGCTGTTTCATGATATTGCCATAGGAAATCTGATTGGAAATCTCAAACATCGGGTCGATACACCGCCTATGTACAAGAAGTGGACAGCCTAACCAGTCCGGATAATCCGTTCCGTTTTCCAGATAAGTGCCAAACGGATTTATCCTGTCCGCAAATTTCTGCACTGACCATGATTTATCCTGATATCGTCTTAATAAATTCGTAGCGTAACACTTCCTGAGTAATTCCAAGTCATCCGTCACAACCGGTTCTACCTGATTGGGATCTCCGACGATCACCGCTCTTCGGGATCTGAACAGCGCTCCTACGGCCATTTGCGGTTGGGCCTGCCCCGCCTCATCAATAATGAGCGTTCCTATCACGCCCGGCGTTTTGATATCCTTTAAAAGCGTGTGCACTGAGGCAAAGGTAGAGGAAATAACCGGAACCAACAGGAACAGCGTCTGCAAAAGAGCGCCTGCCATACCCTCTCTATCTATCGCGTCAAACTGGATCCGCTCATTCTCATCACCCAATTCGTAGCCCCAATACTGTCCCAAAAGCGCAAAATTTTCACGGCAGCTTTTCGAAGCCAGTACGAATTCTCTCGTCAGCTGCAATGCGAAATACAGGAGCTTTTCCCTCTCCCGATTGTATTCGTCTGTCACCCATGGATCACTTGTCTGCGCTTTGGTGGAAACAGCAGCGTCCTCTGCCATCAGCTCCGCCACATAGCTATCATCAATACACACCCCTCTTTTCGTTGCTTCCGCCGAGGTCAGGCTTTCCATGATTTGATGATGAATGGTCTTCCTGACCTCTCTCCTGTTTTCCTCCTCTTCTATATCCCGCCCGCATTGCTCTATTTTCTGATTCCAGGATGACCGGCTCGTTTCCAGCCGTTTCCTCTGCGCGTCATAGACATCTTTATCGCTTATAGCCGTCGCCTTCCTCTGCTCACTGTCGGAAAGCTTTTCCTGCGCGTCGTCGCACCCCCGTCTGGCCGCTTCCGCTTCTTTTTCCTCCTCTGCCCTCTGTTTATGATACAGTTCAATCAGCTCCATGGTCGATTTGTATTTCTGCGTTTTGAATATTTTATCCAGAAATCCTACTGCTTTCTCTGTCTCTACTATATTTTCCTGCGTTTTGATTGGTTTTTTAATAATCTCTTCCGTATCTCTTTTGATCGTCTCATATGCGATACGCGCCTGCCGTTCCTGTTCTTCCGCCGTTTTTAGCGCCTTTTCCGTCTCTTCCCACTTTTTACTATGCTCTTCTATTTGATTTTCGGTTTCCTCTTTCCGGCGGCAAAACCCGCTCATCGCGCCACGAAGACTTTCTATCTGTGCAGAACAGTCCTTCAAATCCGCCGTATAACTTTCCGCTTCCAAACAGTACTCTGCGAGCCGCTTCTGCATCTCTTCTACCTTACTCAGTTGAAGAAGGAATTCATTTCTTGCTTCTTTGTAATTGTCCTTTCTTTTCGCAATCGCATCATTGCTTCCCTGAAAATCTCTGCGCAAAGGATACAAAACATTGTAATAAAAAGACTGGAGATTGGACTTTTTCCCCAAAGGTGCCGCAACCAGTCCCCACGCGCCGGGGCCAAACAGACTCTGCGCATATCCGCTAAAATAAATTTCTTTATAGGTTCCGTTTTTTTCTTTATTCTTCGTATAAAGCTGTTCTTCCCGCACTGACTTCGCGACGGAAAACAAGGCTGCACTTTCCGCCAGCTGCCGCCTCATTTCTCTGTCATCGTTTTTCTCGTCAATTTTAAGATTATCCTGTATTCCCTTTTCGATGGGAAGCTCTTTCGTAATGTTCTCCACAGCCGCGTTATTGCATGAGGCAGCCAGCACACCGTAATCGTTGATCTTTTCATTTTTCAGAGAGTACCATTTTCTGTGAAATTTAGAATAAGCATTTTCTATCTTGGTTCCCTTCTGAAAAGCATGGGCTACAAAAGCGTCGTCCGGATCATCATAGTCCGACAGAAGCTTGGCTTTTTCCACAATATTTCCTGAAACAATCTCTTTCAGCAATGTCGTTTTCCCTGTTCCCGGCGGTCCATTCACTGAAAAAACAGAACCGCACTCCTCAAAAATACCGGCCTTATCACGGGAAACAGCAAAATTCACAGCCACCTGCTGCATAAGCGCAGGATTGTATCTGGAGGGCCATTTTCCAATCGGCGCATGATTTACATGCAACGCTTCCAGCAAAAATTTCTCCAGGTCCTCAGGCGTCTCAGGATGAACAATATCATGACGATTCCACGGTTCTTCTTCCTTTGCCGCCGCTCCTATATAGGAAATCAGACTGCTCAGCTCGTCATTCTCCTGAAACTCACCGTCGGTCACCCATTTTTTTACCATTGCAAGATCTTCGGAAAAATAATCATGGCTGAGTCCCAGATAATTATCATCCTCCAGTTTTTCCTGCGAATTTTTATCTTTAAAAAGCTGAACCTTCAAACCAATATACTTCTGCACAGATTCTGCATCGTCTGCGATCAAATACGGATCCAAATACTCCCTTTTTAGGAAGGAATAGATTTCTTCGAGCGACTGAACCGTAATTTTTTCTTCTTCCGGAAATAATTTCTTCTCCATCTCCTTCAAGTCAGATCGATACTCTCTCACTGAGAGAGTATCAGAAATCATTCCGTTTTGTGCGGTTTTTATTTTTGACAGCGCCCACAGGATCGTAGAAAAAGAGAACGTCCCCTGGATATATTTTCCATCATTCGTCGTCTGAAAACTTGCTATGGCAATCTCATCATAACTTTTCTCAGGGCGCTCCTTTTCATCATCAGAAAGATGCAGCAGCCGGGCCATCGTCTGAATACAGGCTTCTCTTTTGATCTTCCCGATATAGAACATCAGATTCCCCCACGTTTCCATACCGAGCGATTTTGCTTCCCGTTGGACAATCTCTTTCAAAGACTCCCCGGCAAAAACATCAATATAATCCGTGATCTGCTTCCGCGAACCCTGCTTTCCCTGCCCAATCTCCTGCCTGTACTTTTTCACGGTTCTGACAGTCTCGGACGCCCCTGTCGCCATTTCGAAGGAATCCTGACCAAGAAATTCGATCGCAAACCAGTAATCCAATATCTCCTGCAGTTCCGTATCGCTTACGTTTTTCCCCAAGCTCCCTTCCTCCCCAAGATGAATTTGCCTTACCTGTCACGCCCCGCCAAAACTCAGACCATTGCTTTTCGCCCAGTCTTCAAAAATATCTTCGTAGATGTCGCCACAGACCATCAAAAACTCCTCGTACAGCTCCAGTTCCCGCAGTTTCTCCAGAAAGCTATCCATATAGTCATGCCGCCGAAGTATGTAAAAAAGCTGCTTTCTTTGCTCCTTATCCTCTACACATTCTCTCACAAAGAAACTCATAATCTCTTTGTGGTCGAAATCCTCCTGCGTCGGGAGTCTGAAATTATTCGTATCACGATCGGAAATCCGCGCATCCTTACGCATCGTCTTCCTCTGTATGGAGGATATCGGGTAATCATCGATCACATTGGGTATCCTTGTGATAAAAAAGAATCCGGTCTTTGCGAATTGCCAGCATAATCTCTATAATAGCAGCCATCTCAGTCATAAGACTCCTTTCTTGTTCAAATCAGTCCGACCAACCTTCCTATTCCCACACGTTGAAAATATTCGGGACACCGCTTCCGGCACGCTCTCCAATGTTAATGAAGTTAAATATTTTCACCAACGCCTTATGCACAGCGTGTCGTCAATACGATCTCCGCCCTCCATCCGAAACGACACTTTGACATCTTTAATGATTTTATAATAAAAACGCTGTTGGTGTCCATCACAGTTGCACCTTGCTTTCTTAAATTAAAACAAATTATGTTCATGGCAGCCAAAACTCATCCGTTATTGGATAACCTGCGCTTTCTTCAATAACAGAATCTATACCGCAATGAGGGCAAATTGCTGTGCCACGGTTATCCCATGAGTTGTTTCCAATAATACATTCCTGAATTTCAGAAGGATTAAAAATTTTGCCGCAATAGAAGCACCCGCATGTCGAATCCTTTCTGTGAAATTTAGGAGCATAGAGAGTTGATAAGGTTTTCTCTATTCACCACCAACCAACCTCATTTCTGCGACTATATTTTCTAAAGACCTTCTCAAGTCAAACAAATCAATAAATCTGATTTTAATTTCGGTTCCATCAAGCGAGAGGAACCGGATATCTGTGTCTTGTCCAATTTTCCCAGTAAGAGGATAGAGCAAGGTGACATTCTCGGAAGTGTGTTTCTTTTGGTAAGCATACATCTGGTACATATCCATTTGGGATATGCCGTAGTTTGCCTTGGCATCGGAGAGGACTTTCCATTTTGTGTCCATAACAAAAACTTGCCCTAATGCCCTATTCTTGATAACAATATCCGGCTTCATTAAAAATTTTCTCGGTTCATCAAACAGGTGATACGTCTTATCCTGTGCGAATAGAGTATAATCTGAATGACCGAGCATCTTTTTTAGCTGCGCTGCTATGTAGCTTTCAAACAGCGTTTCCATCGGGAACAGCAATGCAAAAGCAATTTCCGAACCAGCAAACGCTGTAAAGTTCTTTCCCATCAAAAAGACCTTACTCCAGAGCAATGCAGTTTGATAGTCGGTTGTTTTTCTGTCGAACACTATCTTCGAGAAATCTGCTTGATAATCCCTGGATTCTTCCACGTCAGAAAACGCATTGAGAAGCGTTTTTATATCGGATTTGTTTTTGGATGAGGTAGTGTTTCTGTAAAGGTAGCTGAGAGTGGATTTGAGGATTTTGTTTTCAGTCCGGTTTGTATTGAACTCATCATATTCTACAAAGCTGCGTTCCTTGTGGGCGTAATTGTGCTTAATTTGTCCTGCAAACACCATCTTGCCCTTGAATACATTTTCGTTAGATTGAATGGTCTCAT
>JAUNGV010000062.1 GCA_030524225.1 Eubacteriales bacterium | reverse complement strand
TCTGGCGCTCGGCGTACTCTGCAACCTCGGCATCTTCTTTTATTTCAAGTATTACGACTTTTTTATTGAAAATATCAACGCGCTCTTCCGGACTGATTTCAACCTCCGGCACATTCTCCTGCCGCTCGGGATCAGCTTTTTTACCTTCCAGCAGCTCTCCTTCATCATCGACCGGGCGCTGGGCAGGGCACACCACTATTCCCTCGTCAATTACGCGATGTTCGTCACCTTCTTTCCGCAGCTGATCGCCGGACCGATCGTTCTCTACGACGAGATGATGCCCCAGTTCGAGAATCCGGACAACCGGCGTTTCCGGGCCGAATCCTTCGCGCGGGGCGTTCTGCTCTTTACGCTCGGCCTTGCCAAGAAGGTTCTGCTGGCCGATCTTCTCGCCCTGCCCGCCAACTATGGATTTGAGAGCACCTACTATCTCGACACCGGGGCGGTGATCCTGACGCTTCTCTCCTATACCTTCGAGCTGTATTTCGACTTCAGCGGCTACTGCGACATGGCGATGGGGCTGGGCAAAATGTTCAATATCGAGCTGCCCGAGAATTTCAACTCTCCCTATCGCGCCTGCACCGTCAAGGAACTATGGAACCGCTGGCACATGACGCTGACGCGGTTCTTCACCCATTACGTCTACATTCCGCTCGGCGGAAGCCGCCGCAGCGCGCCGCGGGTCATGCTCAACATCATGATTGTCTTCGCCCTGAGCGGACTCTGGCACGGCGCAAACTGGACGTTTGTCGCATGGGGCGTGATGCAGGGCGCTCTCGTCGTCTGGGACAGCCTCGGTCTGGTCGCCGTCTCCCCCGCCCCCGGAGAAAAGCCCATGAAGACGCTTCGCTCCATGGCGGGCAAAGCGCCGCTTCTGACCGTGCCCCGCGCCGTCGGCGGCGTCTGCACCTTCACTGCCTTTGTGCTCTCCCTGATCTTCTTCCGGTCTGAGAGCCTGACCTACGCCTTCGAAATGTTCCGGCGGCTCTGCATCCCGCTCTGGCCCGGCTGGATCCTGCGGACCGCACAGACCGTTGACCTCTCCGAGTTCTATCTGCTCACCAAAGGAGTCGAAGAGATCGCCCCTGCCGCCGCTCCCTACGTCTTCCTCGCTCTCTGGATCGCTCTGCTTCTCCTAAGTGCCTACCTGATCTTCTTCCGGAAAAAGGCGCTGACCCTGGCAGAACAACTCCCCCTGACCCCGAGACTGGCCCTGCTCACCGCCCTCCTCTTCACCTGGTGCGTCATCTCCCTCTCGCAGGTGAGCACATTTTTGTATTTCAACTTTTAATCGCTACGAGCAGCGCCATTCTCAAATCATATGTGATGGGCGGCAAGCTTGCTTGGCGAACATCACATATGATTTGGAAATGATGCGGCGACAGCCGCAAAGCGAGGAAATGCGCTGCATTTTCAAGCCTGCGCTGCGGCATTATTTATTTTGGAGGTATTATGTCCACGACACCCACCACCCACTCCCCACGCAAAAATCAGCAAAAAAAGCGGGCTCCGCTCTCGCCCGCCCGCTTTTTGCTGTGGTTTTTCTCCGCCGCCGCGCTCCTTCTGGCCGCGCTCGCCCTGATCGTCTTTTGCTTCGATCCCTTTTTCCACTACCATAAGCCATGGTTCGGCCTGTCCGCCGTACTGACCGACAAGGAATACCAGTGCATCGGCACCCTTCGCACCTTTGACTATGACAGCCTGATCGTGGGCTCCTCTGTCGTGGAGAACAACGACAATTCCTGGTATGACGACGCGTTTGACACCACCGCCATCAAGGCCGTCCGCTCCTACGGCGCGACTGCGGATCTCTGTTATCTGCTGGATGCCGCTCACGAGAGCCACACGCTGGATTACGTCTTTTACAATATCGATCCCTCGTCTCTCGCCGCCGATCCCGTCACAACCTACGCCTCGACGGGCTGCCCGATGTATCTCTACGACACCAACCCGCTGAACGACTACCAGTACTGGTTCAACAAAGACGTCCTGTTCGAGAAGATCCCCTACATGATCCTCAAATCGCTGACCGGCTACAACGAGGGTGAGTCCTACAACTGGGCGCAGTGGAAAACCTTCAGTGCGTCCTCCATTCTCTCCAACTACGCCCGCTCCCCCGAGATCACTCCCATGATGTCCGAGACGGTCTACGCCGAACAGCTCGCCGGCAATCTCGCCCTGCTCGAAGCAGAGGTTTCCTCTCACCCGGAGACGCAGTATTACTTCTTCTTCCCTCCCTATTCGATTCTGTGGTGGGATGCCGTCGAGCGCTCCGGTGAACTCGAGAGTTATCTGTACAACGAAGAGCAGGCGATGCGCCTGCTCCTCTCCTACGACAATGTTCGGCTTTTTACCTTTCAGGACCGCGAGGACATGACTGCCAATCTCGACAATTACCTCGATACCCTTCACTTCTCTCCCGAGATCAACCGCCAGATGTGCGAGGCGATGGCCGCCGGGGAGAACGAAGTCACCCAAGACACCATAGACGAGACGATCGCCTCCCTGCGCGCCTACACGGACAGGGTCCTGACCGAATATATCCCCGCTCTGGAAGACGAGTTCCACTACGCCGAGAGCACGTCCGGTTCCGACGCGTCCTGACGCCTTAGAGCGTCAGGGACGGAGCCGCATATACCCGCGCCGCCAGTTCCTGATCCAACAGGTAGAGCCCCTTCGGATCGGAGCCGAAAATATCCATCTTCTGAATCAGATCGTTCGCATTCTTCTCCTCCTCGCCCTGCTCCTTGACGAACCAGTCGAGGAACTGCAGCGTCCTGTAATCCCTGTCCTCGGACGCCGCGTGATAGATGTTGTTGATCAGTCCCGTCACATACTTCTCGTGCTGCAGCGCCTGCTTTAACACCGCCATGCTGTCGGAGGACTCTGTCGCCGGCTTCGCAATTCCCTCCAGCGTCACCTTCTCCCCGTTGTTCTGGAGATACTGCATGAACAGCACCGCATGGTCTCTCTCCTCCTGCGCCTGTACGTTGTACCAGTTCGCGAATCCTGTCAGTCCCTTCTCTGTAAAATAGTTGGCAAAATCCAGATACAGATACGCCGAATAAAACTCCTTGTTCACCTGATCGTTTAATAATGCGGAAACCTTTTCTGTCATAATCTCTTCTCCTCTTTTCCCTTTTGTATTTTCATTTCATCCGTCACATACATTTCCCGAATCCGGCGGCGTTCCGCAGCCTGTTTCCCGCCGCAGCGCTCTGTCCGCGCCCTGCGCGGTTTCCCGATTCGCCTGTATCATAAGCCTTCCCCGACAAACTTGCAAGAGATAAATTCGATGAATTTCCGCCCTCTGGTTCGGCGGACCGGCGAAAATTTTTATTTTCATTCTTGGAAAAAATGTATTATACTCTTAGTTAGCCAATTCTAACCACAAAGAGAGTCCTCTCTTAGAAACGGGAGCTGTTACGGAGCACCGCAGCTCCCGCTGATGGCAGGCGCATTCTGACATTGGCGCCGCCATGCCGCAGAGTGCTCCGGAAGGGAGACCTTAATATGAAAGAAATGCATTTGGTTCTCGTTCGTCACGGCGAGAGCGTCTGGAACAAGGAGAATCTTTTTACCGGCTGGACCGATGTGGAGCTCTCCGATACCGGCAGGCAGGAAGCCGCCGAGGCCGGCCGCCAGCTCAAAAAGAACGGCTACGAGTTCGATGTCTGCTACACCTCTTACCTGAAACGGGCGATCCACACCCTGAATCTGGCCCTCAACGAGCTGGACGAGGACTGGCTGCCCGTCCATAAGAGCTGGAAGCTGAACGAACGCCACTACGGCGCGCTACAGGGACTGAACAAGGCGGAGACCGCAGAAAAATACGGCGAGGAGCAGGTCAAAATCTGGCGGCGCTCCTTCGATGTGCAGCCCCCGGCCTTAGAACCCTCCGACGAGCGCAATCCCGCTCTGCAGAGACCGTATCAGGGCATTCCGGCTCAGGAGCTGCCCCTCGCGGAAAGTCTCAAAGACACGATTGCCCGCGTGGTTCCCTATTTCAATAGTGAGATCCTGCCGCAGCTGCAGTCCGGGAAGCGCGTCCTGATCGCCGCCCACGGCAATTCCCTGCGCGCCCTCGTCATGCACCTCGAGCACATCTCCGAGGAGGAGATTGTCGGCCTGAACCTGCCCACCGGTGTGCCGCTCTGCTACCGTCTGGACAGCAATCTCTCCGTGATCG
This sequence comes from Eubacteriales bacterium, assembly GCA_030524225.1. GTDB lineage: Bacteria > Bacillota > Clostridia > Lachnospirales > Lachnospiraceae > CAG-791. The sequence goes on along the minus strand of JAUNGV010000062.1, from coordinate 14,080 downwards.
AGAAGAAATTCCTCGGAGACGCGGATGTCATCGCCGCCAAAATGAACGCCGTCGCCAATCAGGGGAAAGCGAAATAAAGTCCTCCCTGGCAAGCATACTGCGGAATATTGGCCACAGCATGCTTGCCAGAATATATTTGCTGTGGAGCATGGTAGTATCATCAGAAACAGAAACAGCCGACAAAGCCCCAGTTCATGCGAACGTTAATCCGATCAAGTTTATAGGGAGTTTATGAAGTCTTCCGTTTTTCCTCAGGATTTGGAAACACTTTTGTCACATTTCTCCTGTATCATACTAACCATAGAACCGGTACAGAACAAACACACTGCACAAGGTTCTATGCAGTATAACAACTTTTTCATACTCCCCCCTCAAAAGCCCGCGGCCACGCGGGCTTTTTTTTGGATCAGATTCCAAACTGTGATATAATTTCTACCATAAATAAATGCAGAACAAATCAAAAAGGAGTACTCTGCTGCTGCGGCCGCACAGCTGTGAACACTGCGTCTCTCCACTGCCGGAGTGCTCCGGAAAGGTATGTCCATGAAAAAGAAATTTCTGATTGTCGTAGATATGCAGAAGGATTTCGTGACAGGCTCGCTCGGCACCCGGGAGGCGCAGGCGATCGTCCCCGCTGTCGTGAGGAAAGTACAGGAATTCGATGGCTCTGTCCTCTTTACAAAAGACACCCACGAAGAGAATTACCTCGCCTCCCAGGAGGGCCGCCTGCTTCCCGTCCCGCACTGTATCAGGGGAACAGACGGATGGCAGCTTCTTCCCGAGCTCGACGCCTTCTGTGCGGAGCACGGCTGCCGGGTCTATGAGAAACCGACCTTTGGCTGCACGGCGCTCGCCCACGACCTCTGCGCGGTCAACGCGGCGGAGGGTATCGAGTCTATCGAACTGATCGGGCTGTGCACCGACATCTGCGTCGTCAGCAATGCGCTCCTGTTAAAAGCAGCCATGCCGGAGGTGCCGATCCTCGTTGACGAGTCCTGTCTCGCCGGCGTCACTCCCGAAAAGCACGATGCTGCTCTCGAGACGATGCGCAGCTGTCAGATCACCGTCTGTTCCGCCCGCAGCGAAGAATAACGGAACAGACAGCGCCGAACGGACAGCACAGCACAAACAGCGAACAGAACAAGCGGCGAACAGATGGCACACCAAACAGACCGCACACCGAACAGCTAACACAAAGCAAACGGCGTACACATAGTAACATAGAAAGACCCGGAAGAAATCTCCCGGGTCTTTCTATGTTACTATGTGTACAGAATCTTCTCTCTGCACGCGCTGACCGGATACCATCCGCATCCATCGCAGATATCGGCGAGCCGCTCCGGGGTCATCCCTTCGTCAATCTCCCGCACGATCTCCCGGTACCGGTACGTCCTGTGCTCCTCCAGTCCGAAATACCGCACCAGCTTCCCGTCAAAACGTTTGACCTTTTCCTGATCCTCGCACAAATCCGTGCCGAGACGGTTCGGACAGGCACTGCACAACTCATCCGTGGAGAAGACGAGCTCCACTTCGGCCTCCGGATCATTCCTCAGATAGGCGACCACCTCGTCCATGTGCGCCACAAAGCCCTCGCTGTAGCCTTTACCGCTGTACCCCTGTGTACAGAGCAGATGATGCGGCCGCAGCTTCAGGCTCATGCGAACACCCCCGCCCGCACAAGGAGCCTCTTGCACCGCACACCGACCAGATCCACCAGAATGATCTTCAACACCGCCGTCGGCAAAAACGGAATCACGCAGGCTGTCAACGCCGCCGCCAACGAGCTCCCCATCACCGCCATAAACCAAAGCGTCCCGCAGACGTAATTGAGCAGAGCTCCCAGAAAAAGCCCTCCCAGAATCGCCGGCTGACCTCCTTTTTTCATTCCCAGTCCCGCGCACAGCGCCATCAGCGGAAAGGAGATAAGAAAGCCGCCCGTCGGTCCGATCACATTCGCAAATCCTCCAGAAAAACCGGCGAATACCGGCACGCCCACCGCACCGACGATCAGGTACACAATCGACGCTACCGCGCCTCTTCTGGCTCCCAGCACCATTCCCGCCAGTGGGATGGCAAAGGTCTGCAGCGTCATCGGCACGCCGCCCGGCATCGGAATGCTGATCTGCGCCAACACCGCGATCACCGCGACAAACAGCCCGATATAACAGATATTTCTGATCTTCTCTTTCTGTTCCACGTCTCTTTTCCTCTTTTCTTTTCCGCTGTTTTTCTCTTTCTTTCCCACAGCCCTGTCTGTTCTTCTCTCCGGCCGCTCTCCGCCCGGATTCCCACTTCGTTAAAACCGTTTTTCATTATAAAAAGTGGCCCTTTATTTGTCAACCATATTTTATTTTGGGTTGACAATGGTGATGACAATTCAACCAGCCGCGGAGCGGCGGAGAACGTGGCAGCGCAGCTCCTCGAATGGCACAGGCTGAAACGCTCGACTCCTGCGATTTGTTTTGGACTGACACGCTCCGCATGGGAAGAGTGCTCTCCTGCGCAAAAACGCAAAAATGCGGAGAGACCATCCGGACTCTGACGCTGCGCGTCCTTCCAGTGTCTCTCCGCATTCACGGATTCTCTATGATCCGGGCTCCCGCCCCGCTGCCTGCTGACGTTTCGGCAGTGCTCCAGTTGCTGTGCCCGCTGCCTGTCTCCATTCCATGCGATCCATGCGAGTCCATACGGGATTTCACGGGCTCCCGCCCCGCTCTCCTGATCGCTCAGGCGGTCATCTCCTCTTTTTTAGCGAGAATCGCTTCACACGCCGCACAGGCCGGGCAGTCGCAGTATTTCGCGCCGGACGCCTTGATCTGCTTCGCGTGCGCGGCAACTTCCTTCGTCTTCTCCTCGCCGAATACCTTCGCTCCCATCTCCGACTCCGCAAAACCGATCAGCCCGTCGATCGGCATGATGTCCGCCTCGAGTTCGGCGATATATTTTTCCGTCTCCTGTGCCTCTCTCTCTGTTCCCACCGCGTCCAGCCATGCCTGCGCAGCCTCTCTCGCCTCCTGGCTGCAGGTCTGCGCTGCGATCAGCTCCTGCGTCTTTTCCTTCACATAGTCCAATACCTTCTGCTCCATCTTAGCCTCCTTCGCGGCGCGCCGTCCGCGCCTGCCCCACTGTCCGTTTCACGGAAAAGAATTCTGTCCTTTTGATTATAGCGCATCCGGGGACGGTTTTTCAATGAACGATCTAGATCTGACCGCAAACCCGCCGGATAAAACGGGACTGCCTGCGGCGGTTTTTTCAATGGACGGTCACGGCCTGTCCGCAACTCCTCCGGCCTCCCTCCAGCTGTCTCTCTGACTACAAACGCCTCGAACGTCATCAGAGGGCGGCGTTTCTCAGCCACCTCTCCCTGTACAGACGAATCAGGAAAATCACGCCCCGGAAACACAGCTCCGCGCACATGGCGATCCACACGCCCGTCAGTCCCAGCCGCGCCGACAGCAGAATCGCAAGGGGCAGCCGCACAAACCAGAGGCTGAAAAAGTTCATCAGACTCGGGATCAGCGTATCCCCCGCGCCCCGCAGCGCGCCCGACACCACGATGGACGCGGCGAACAGCGGCTCCGCAAATGCCTCGATCCGCAGCACCCTGACGCCCAGTTCCTGAATCTCGGGATCCGGCGTCAGCAGAGCCAGCATCCACGGAGCCGCGAAGAACATCACCGCCCCTGTCGCCGCCATGACTGCCATTCCGATCGCGACCGTCAGCCTCGAGAAGCGCCGCACCAGCTCCCTGCGCCCGGCTCCCAGACTCTGCCCGATCAGCGTCGTCGCCGCGTCCGCAATGCCGTATCCCGGCATATAGCACAGACTCTCCGCCGTCACGGCAAAGGAGTTGGCCGCGATGGAAATATTGCCCAGCGGCGCCACAATCCGCGTCGTTGCGATCATCGCCCCGTTCATCAGCGCGTGTTCCAGTCCCATCGGCACCGCAATCCGCACCGCCCGTTCGATGCACTCCCACTCCGGCCGCCAGCTCTCCCCTCTGGATAAATGGAGGATCGAAGAGCGCGCCACGAGGAAATAGCACATCAGAATTCCCGTAATTCCCTGCGCGAGAGCCGTTCCGAGAGCCGCTCCCGCGACACCCAGATCCGCGCCGGGTATCCTGACCGCGATTCCGAAGATCTCCCCCTGCCGCTCCGGAAAGATCAGCAGGGAATTCAGCACGACATCGAGAGCGCACATCATGACATTTAAGATGCTCGGCGTGCGCATATTGCCGCTGCACTGCAGCATATTCGCCGACAGCAGACAGAGCTGGACAAAGGGAAGCGAGAGGACATAAACCGTAAAATAGCGAACCGCATCCTCCCGGATCTCCGCGTCCGCTCCCAGCCATCCCGGAAGAGGACGGCTGATCGCCATACCGACCAGCAGCAGCGCCGCACTGAACATCATCGTCGCGACAATCGCCTGCCGCAGCACCGCCCTCGCCTGCGCGTCTCTCCCCGCTCCGATCAGCTGCGCCGCCTGCACCGAGAATCCGGCCGCAGCCGCAATGCACAGGCCCCCGAACAACCATGTGCTCGTTGAGACCAGACCGATTGCTGCGGACTTGGCCGCGCCCAGCTGTCCCACCATGGAAGCGTCGATATACTGCATGATAATGGAAGTGATCTGCGCCATCACCGCCGGAAGACTCAGCCGCAGCACGAGCTGCAGCTGCTCGGCGCTCGTCAGCTCTTTGCCGTTTTTAATTTTAAAGAGCAGTTCCTCCGCCCTGCCCGTCTTCTTCTGCCGCCTGTCTTTTCCCACTTCTTTCTCTCCTGCCTCTTCTCTGCTTTGTCCAGCCCCGTCATTCTGCCCGCACTGCACCGCTCGCTGCCTTCTGCGCTCCTTTTGCCTGTTTCACGCCGCACTCTGCCGCCTGCACCACACTGCCCGCTGGCCGCACCATCCGCGCCGCACTCCGCCTCCCCCGCAGTTCCGCCTGCGCTTTGTATCGTTTTGTGATTTTATCACAGAATTTTCCGCTGTTTCAAAGTATACTATATTTACAGCATAAAACAAACGGACAGAGGCGGCGTTCTCCGGGAACCGTGGACGCAGCCCCTGCACAGAATACGGAGGTAGCAAAACAACTATGGGCTTTCTGGATTTTCTGAAACACCCCGACATCAACCGGGGAATCGAGACGTATCAGGCAACCGGCGGCGCGGTTCTCCTGGATGTGCGCACCCCGCAGGAATACAGCGAGGGACATATTCCCGGCAGCCGCAACATTCCGCTGCAGACCATTGACCAAATCACATCGCTCCTGCCCAAGAAGGACACGCCGCTGTACGTCTACTGCTATTCCGGCGCAAGAAGCGCCCAGGCCGTCGGCTCGATGGGCCGGTTGGGATACACGAACGTCACGAATCTCGGCGGAATTGCCGATTACACCGGGAAAGTAGAACGATAACGCTTTGAACCGGAATACAAAATAAAGAATGTACAATAAAGTGGATTTTTCATAACTCATTTGTGCCCTGGGCGAAACGACCGGAATGGTAAAAATGTGAAACCGATTACGAAATGGAGGAAATTGGCATGAAAGTAGTTATTGTTGGCGGTGTGGCCGGCGGAGCGACTGCCGCCGCCCGGATCCGCAGATTGGACGAGCAGGCGCAGATCACGGTATTCGAGCGTTCCGGATATATTTCCTACGCGAACTGCGGCCTGCCCTATTATGTCGGAGGCGTCATCACAGATCCCGGAGAGCTGACGCTGCAGACGCCGGAGAGCTTCTTCTCCCGCTTCCGGATCACCATGAAGGTGCGCCATGAAGTCGTCGCCCTTCATCCCGACAAAAAGAGCGTCTCAGTCAAAAATCTGGAAACCGGTGAACTCTTTGAGGAGCCCTATGACAAGCTGGTTCTCTCCCCCGGCGCCAGACCCACGCAGCCCGGACTTCCCGGCATGGACAGCGATAAACTCTTTACCCTGCGCACCGTCGAGGATACGCTGCGGATCCGCTCCTACATCGACCGGAATCATCCCCGGTCTGTGGTATTGGCCGGCGGCGGTTTTATCGGGGTGGAGCTGGCGGAGAATCTGCGGGAAGCCGGTCTGCATGTGACGATTGTCCAGCAGCCCCGGCAGCTCCTGACTCCCTTTGATCCGGACATGGCCGCCTTTCTCCACAGCGAAGTCCGCAGCCACGACGTCACGCTCGCCCTCGGTCACACGGTAGAGGGATTTAAGGAGAGGGACGGCGGAATCGACGTCCTGCTCAAAGACGCCGACTCTCTGCACGCCGATATGGTCATTCTGGCGATCGGCGTCACACCGGACACCGCGCTGGCCAGGGACGCCGGTCTCGAACTCGGCATCCGGGGCAGCATCGTCGTAAACGACCGGATGGAAACCTCCGTCCCCGATATCTATGCCGCCGGAGACGCCGTACAGGTCCGGCATTTCGTCACGGGCGAGGACGCTCTGATCGCGCTGGCCGGTCCCGCCAACAAACAGGGACGCATCATCGCCGACAACATCTGCGGCGGCGACAGCCGGTATCGGGGCAGTCAGGGCAGCAGCATCCTCAAGCTCTTCTCCCTGACCGCGGCCGCCACCGGCCTCAACGAGGCAGCCGCAGAGAGAGCCGGTCTGCGCGCGGACAAGGTCGTCCTCTCTCCGATGAGCCACGCCGGCTATTATCCCGGCGGCAAACTCATGACGATGAAGGTTCTCTTTGAACGGGAGACGTACCGCCTGCTGGGCGCGCAGATCATCGGCTATGAGGGCGTCGACAAACGGATCGACGTGCTGGCGACCGCTATCCGCGCCGGTATGAAGGCCACCGAACTCAAGGATCTCGATCTGGCCTACGCGCCGCCCTACTCTTCCGCAAAGGATCCTGTCAATATGGCGGGCTTTATGATCGAGAATATCGCAGACGGCACGCTGAAGCAGTGGCACAGAGAGGATCTGCCGGCTCTTCTGCAGGAAAAGAGGGCGACTCTGCTGGACGTCCGGACTCCCGGCGAATATGCGGCGGGACATATCGAGGGCTTTGCCAACATTCCGGTGGACGAACTCCGCGATCACCTCTCAGAACTGCCCAAGGATCGTCCTGTCTATGTGATCTGTCAGAGCGGCCTGCGCAGCTACATCGCCTCCCGGATTCTGGAGGGAAACGGTTATGAGGCCTTCAACTTTTCCGGCGGTTTCCGTTTCTACAACGCCGTACAGAGCGATCAGCGCCTGATCGAATCCGCCACGCCCTGCGGCATGGACAGCGTGTAAGAGCAGCGCTGTCCATGCTCGCCCGCTGCCGGCCTTACACACTGTCAGGTCACCCGCTGTCACTGTAAGAAAGAATCCTGCGCAACAGGATTCTCTGCCTGCGGCGGATTGCGTCAATGACATTCTTCTGGTCCGCCGCAGTGCGATCCTCGCGGAGTGTTTTTGTATCATAGAACGCACTTTCCCGGGATACAAAAAACTGCAGGAGAAGCGCCTCATTCTGTGCGCCCCTCCTGCAGTTTTTCCAGCGCGTCCCGGTCCACAAGGAGAATCTTTCCCCGGGAGAGCTGTACCATTCCCTCGTTCTGAAAATACCGCAGCATCCGCGTGATGACCTCCCGGTGAGAGCCGAGGTGATTGGCAATGCGCTCGTGCGTCACCCGCAGCTCGCTGCTCTCCTCCAGCGCGGACTCCTCCAACAGGAACGATGCCACCCGCCTGTCAAGACTCTTCCACATAATCTGCTCGATCAGCCACATCACATCGGAGAAACGGCTCGCCATCAGCTCGTTCGTGTAATTGGCCACCGGCGCCGATTCCGACATCAGCGCTTTGTAAACCTCTGCCGGAATCAGCCAGAACTCCGTATCCTTTTCCGCCTCCACCGACACGTCGAACTGAATGGATCGCAGGATGCAGGACGCGGTGAACAGGCACATATCCCTCTCAAACAACCGGTAAATCGTGACTTCCCGTCCTTCCTCCGAGAGAATATATGCCCGGAGCTGCCCCGATTTGAGCAGGAGCAGTCCCGCGCACTCTCCGCTGCCGCTGTGGATCAGCGATCCCTTCTCCATTCTCCGCAGCGTTACGCTCCCGAGAATCCGGCTCTGCTGCTTCGGACTCAGCTGCTCCCAGACCGGGAAAAGGTTCTGAAATTCCATGGTACCCTTATCTTTTAATGTCATAATTCATATTCATTAAATTGCGAATGGTTTCCTCATCGTCAGTAATGTTGGCGTCCCCCCGGATCGTATGCTTGATAGCGCTGCTCGCCACTGCAAAATTGATCCGGTCTTCCGGTCCGTACTCCTTCATTATGGCATAAATCAGCCCGCCTGCAAAGGCGTCGCCTCCACCCACCCGGTCAAGAATATTGAAGGTAAACAGCCTGCTCTCATACGTATGCCCCTCCAGCCACATATAGGCCTTCAGGCTGTTCTCACTGCCGCTGTGGGCGTATCTCACATGGCGGGCGATACATTTCAGATTCGGATACCGCTCTGCAAACTTCCGGAATATTCTGTCCTGCTGTTCGTAATCCGGCTGAAAGGGAATCTCATCCTTCCAGTCCCCCTTCCCATGATCGCTCTCCTCTTTCCACAGATGGTACGGCTCAATACCGAAAAGGACATCCACATAGGGAAGACACTTCGTGCAGAAATCCCGCGCCTCCTCCCACGACCAGAGCGTACTTCTGAAATTACCGTCAAAACTGACCGTGATCTTCTTCTCTCTGGCTATCCTGAGACAGTGCAGGAGCATCCCGGCGCAGTTCGGCCCCAGCGCGGGAGTGATGCCGCTCAAATGGAGCCATGTGTACCCCTCCAGAAGAGCGTCGAAATCAAGCGTGCTGAAATCAAACTCCGTGACGGCGCTGTGCTTCCTGTCATATATCACCTTGCTGGGCCGGATCCCGTACCCCGTCTCCAGATAGTAGGTCCCGAGACGGTGGCTCGGCGTCTGCTCCGGCGTGCTCAGAATGACAGGCGCACAGTGCACGTCATTGCTCCGCAGCATCCGGACCGCGCTCTTGCCCAGACTGTTATCCGGCACCACAGTGAAAAAGGTGCTGTCGATTCCCAGATTGGCCAGAGCCATGGCAATGTTTGCCTCGCTGCCCCCGTAGCTGGCTTCAAAACCTGTTGCCGTCCTGATCTTCTCATAATTGGGCGGCGTCAGCCGGAGCAGGATCTCTCCGATGGTAATAAATCTATGGGAATTACTGCTCTCCATATTCCAGATAAGCCCCTTTCATCGGGCTCGCCGCGTGTTCGCTGAATAACCGCAGCACGCCCCTTTGATATTTCGGTTTCCGCGGCTTCCAGTTCTTCCGGCGCTCCTTCAGGATTTCCTCCATCTCCTCCATCGTCCTGCGCTCTCCCGCGACACCGATGATATTGAGTTTTCTCTCCTTCACGTCGATCTCGATGAGATCTCCCTCTTCTACCAGCGCGATGGGACCTCCGTCCACCGCCTCCGGGCTGCAGTGACCTATGACCGGACCTGTGGAGGCTCCCGAAAACCGTCCGTCTGTGATCAGCGCGATACTCTTTCCCAGCTCTTTGTCACTGCTGATCGCCTCAGAGGTATAGAACATTTCCGGCATACCGCTTCCCTTCGGTCCCTCGTAGCGGATAAATACGGCGTCCCCTTTCTGCACCTCGTGATTGAGCACTGCAGAGAGGCATTCCTCCTCGCTGTCAAAGGGTCTTGCGCGAAGCACTGCCCGGAACATCTCCTTCGGGCAGGCCGTATGCTTGATGACCGCGCCCTCCGGCGCAAGATTTCCCCGCAGCACGGCAATGCTTCCCTCGGTTCCGATCGCCCTGTCATACGGACGGATGATATCCTCTTTGGTGAGCGACACCTGATAACGGGCGTTAAACTCCTGAAGCCACGCGTCGCATTTTTCGTAGAATCCGTTGTTTTTCAGCTCATCCAGATTTTCACCCAGCGTTTTTCCCGTCACTGTCATCACATCCAGATGGAGATGTTCCCGGATTTCCTCCATGATCGCCGGTACGCCGCCCGCATAGTAGAACACTTCCGCAGGCCAGCGTCCCGCCGGTCTGATATCCAACAGATAACGGGCGTTTCTGTGAAGTCTGTCAAACGTATCGCCGGTGATCTCTATGCCGAACTCGTGGGCGAGCGCCGGAATATGCAGGAGACAGTTCGTACTGCCCGAGACAGCGGCATGAACGAGGATGGCGTTTTCAAAACTCTCCTTTGTCACAATGTCGCTGGGGCGCATATGCTCCGTCACGGCGAGCCTGACGGCCTGCTCTCCCGCCCTTCTGGCATAGTCCAGCAGATCGGGACTCGTCGCGGGCATCAGCGCGCTTCCCGGCAGCGCCAGTCCCAGCGCCTCCGCCATAATCTGCATGGTCGATGCCGTTCCGATAAACGAGCAGGCCCCGCAGCTGGGGCAGGCGTTGCATTTTGCCCAATTCAGCTTCTCTTCATCAATCTCTCCCCTCTGATATCTGGCGCTGTACATGCCCAGCTGCTCCAGCGTCAGCATGTCCGGCCCCGCATTCATCGTTCCCCCCGGAACAACGACAGAGGGCATATTCACCCTGGCCAGTCCCATCAGATTGCCGGGCAGTCCCTTATCGCAGCTGGAAAGATAAACGCCCGCGTCAAACGGCGTCGCATTGCCGTGAATCTCAATCATATTGGCAATCATTTCCCTGCTCGCAAGGCTGAAATTAATGCCGTCCGTGCCCTGACTCTCCCCGTCGCAGATATCCGTGCAGAAGTAGCGCGCGCCGAACCCGCCGGCCGCCTCCACGCCCTTTCGCACCTCTTCCACCAGAATATTCAAATGACCGCTTCCCGGATGACTGTCCCCGTAGGTGCTCTCGATCATAACCTGTACCTTCGAGAGATCCTCTTTCTTCCATCCCGTCCCGATCCGAAGGGGATCCAGCTCCGGTGCGTTTTTCCGCAGTTCCTGACTCTTTAATTCCATCTCTGCCTGCCCTCTCTTTCTCTCGTTTCTGACTGTCTGCGCTCTCCGCGCTCGTTCTTACTCTCGTTTTCGACTGCCTGCGTTCCGCAAGCCGCAGAAGCGGCGTCTTATTTTGCCGCGTTCTCTCCTGATTTTATTGTGTCATTTTTTATTTGATCATGTAGCCCATTCTCCCGGTCAGCTTACCACGAACCACACGATGGTAGCGCCCGCGATTCCCACCAGTCCGACCAGCGTCTCCATCACGGTCCATGTTTTCAGATTTGTCTTCTCATCCACCTCAAAGAGCGACTTGGATAACCAGAATCCGGAGTCGTTCACATGGCTGAACGCCGTGGCACCAGACGCGACGGCAATGGTAATCGCCGCGAGCTGCAGCTGGGACAGTCCCGCAATCGCCGGCATTGACGCCATGATCCCGGCGGCCATCGTCATGGACACCGTGGCCGATCCCACCGAAATTCTTACGACGGCGGCGACTAAAAATGCGACCAGCACCAGCGGCAGAGGCAGACCGCCCACAAAATCGCCGAACACTTCTCCGATCCCCGAATTCTGCAGAATGAAGCGCAGCATTCCTCCGCCCGAGATCAGTAAGATAATATTCCCGCAGGAGTGAAGCGAATTCGTCATCACTGCGGTGATGTCTTTGATGCTGAACCCTCCCCGGATGCCGAGGAAATACATACCGCATATCGTCGAGAGCAGCAGCGCGATGACAGGCGTTCCCAGAAACTCCAGAATCGGCTGTACTCCTCTCATAAAGGGAATCACAGAGGAGATCGTATTTAAAATGATCAGAAACAGCGGCAGTAAAATGATCCCCACGACCAGTAAAAAATTGGGTCTTTTCCCACTCTCCGTCGTTCTCTCCGCCGCACTTTTTTCGTTCTCCAGATAAGAACTCGGCACGGGACAGTCGAATTTCCTGCCTGCGATTCTGCCGAACACAGGACCGGCGATAATCATTGCCGGAACGCCGATGACAAGGCCCATCATAATGACGTAGCTCAGTTCCACCTGCAGCATTTCCGCCACCAGTACCGGTCCCGGCGTCGGCGGAATCAGGGCGTGGCCGATTGCCAGACCCGCCAGCAGCGGAATGGAATAATAGAAGACGGATCTCTTCGTCTTCCTGGCAATCCCGAAGGCAACCGGAATCAGAATCAATAATCCTGACTCAAAAAAGACCGGCATGCCCACTATCAATCCGGTAACGCCCAGCGCCCAGGGGGCCTTGTCCTCCCCGAACTTATCCAGCAGCGTGTCCGCGATCACTTCGACTCCGCCGGACACCTGCAGGATCGCCCCGAACATCGATCCCAGTCCGATCAGAATGGCGATCGTCTCCAGTGTCGTTCCCACGCCTTCCGCCAGGGTGTCTGTAATCATCTCAAATGGCATTCCCACCGCAAGTCCGATCAGCAGCGCCGACGTCATGATTGCGATGAACGGCTGAATTTTCACTTTGATGATCAGGAACAGCAGCACGGCGAAGCCCAGCAGCGCACCTATAATCAACCTTTCCGGAGATGCTGTAAATTCCATCGTTCTTCCTCCATTTCCCCTTTTCTTTCCTGCCTGCCGCAGAAAATCCTCTCTTTGAACTCCTCTTTGAACTCTTCTGACATCCCATCTTCTGTGGCTGCGCGCCCGCCGCAGAAGATGCCTGCTCATTGATTCTGCGCCCATTATAGGAAACGGAATTTTCTCCCGCAATACATATGACGTATTTAATTTCTATTCTACCTATTGCCTAAAAGGAGCGTTTTGCTCCCTGTTTTATCCCCTTTCTTTTTGTGCATTTTCTCTATATTTCTTTTCAGGACGTCCTGCCCGCCGCAAATACGTATGACGTCTCAATGCGGACTGCCGGAGCGGTTCCGCGCGGTCAGTCTCCTTCTCTATCTCGTCCTTGTTATCTCATTGTTTCTGTCTTACTCTTTCCGCGGGGAGCTGCCCTGCCTGCTGTTCAGAATATTCTGAATCTGCGCCCGGTTCATCGTCAGATGGATCATCATGGCGTACCTTGCCCCCGTCTCGTCGCGTCTCAAAATCGCCTCCGCAATTTCTTTGTGCGTCTTGATGGTTCCCGCCTTCAGCGTCTGATAGAAGACGTCCGCCACCGGGATATACTGTCTGATCAGGACGGGAAGCATCTGCTCCGCCACCATGTTTTTGCTGGCGTGCGCGATACAGGTGTGAAACTCCATATCCTTTTTGATATGCTCCGTCCTGTTGACGTACAGCGTCTCCGTCTCCCGGCAGAGTCTCTCCAGATCCCGCAGATCCTTTTCCGTCGCGTTTTTACAGGCAAGCGCGGCTATTTCCGGCTCGATCATCAGCCTGATATCGATCAGCTGCAGGGCAAACTGATATTTATTTTTCACCGTACCGAAGCTGACGGAAATTTCCTCCAGATAACTACTCGTGCTCACCACATAGGTTCCGGCCCCTCTGCGCACCTCCAGAACTCCTCTGGCCACCAGCCCTTTCACCGCCTCCCGGATGGTTCCCCGTCCCACATGAAACAGCTCGGAGAGCTCGAACTCGTTCGGCAATCGTTCCCCGATTTCCACCGGCGTGTTCAGGATATACTCCATCAGCCTATCTTCTGTCTGATTTCCCAGTGTCTTTGTATTTTTCTGTATTCGCTGGTACATACACCCTCCCTGAAATCTGTGATCACGTTCTATCCTGACGCCGCCAGCTTACGCAGAGCGCCGTGCATCCATTCTGAATTCAGTCTGCCAGTTCCTCCCGATGGAGCATTCTTTGAAGATATTCCGGTAACCGGGACTCAAAATCCGCTACAAAGCGTCCATTGCCGGAGGCATGAACTTATACTGTAGACGATATTGCCGCCACGCTCAATATTGGGCGCACGTCGTCCTTTTCGTATCTGCTTCTTGCCGGATCAATGCAATCTGTAATAGCAGATGTTCTTCCCGGTACCTTCCCGTTTCAGCTCTCCCGCAGCCACCAGCTTACGCAGGGCCCCTTCGATGGAGCTGAGGCTGAGAGATGGGCAGAGTTCCCGGATGTCCTGCTTGGTGAATCGGCCAACTTTATTCATACTGGCACGCCGTACGGTTTCCAGGGCAGACAGCTTCGTCTCCACCAGGGCAAAGCGGTCTT
>JAUNGV010000061.1 GCA_030524225.1 Eubacteriales bacterium | reverse complement strand
GCTATTTTCTAACCGGTGCTGTGCCCATGTCCTTTTTTGATGGCTGAACTGTTACGAACTGTTATGATCCTGCCGCGCAGTTCGTTGAAGGAACAGTCTTTTTATGATAGAATTTCAAAATAGTTCGCTGTAAAAACCGGGGAACCGGGGCAAGGAGAAGTGTCCGGTTCCCCGCGAAATCCCAGCGGCAGACCGTTTTTATGAAACTTTGGAAGACATTTTGGAAGGTATTCGATTCGGAGCAGAAAGTACGTTCGATGGGGAGAGAGGGTATGACAGACGAGTTTTTCAAAAAATCCGGGTATCTGAAAATTTTTGCATCGTATTACAGGCCGCACTGGCGGCTGTTCGCTCTTGATATGTTCTGCGCGCTCTGTATCTGTCTCGTGGATCTGTCGTTTCCGCTGATCTCGCGATACTCCATGCAGCATCTGCTGCCGCAGCAGGCCTTCGGCGCGTTCTTTGCGGTGATGGCGGCGCTGGCGGGGGCGTATATTTTAAAAGGTGTCTTTTATTATATCGTCACTTACTGGGGACATCTGCTGGGCGTTCTGATGGAGGCTGATATCCGCAAGGATCTCTTTTCCCATATGCAGGATCTCTCATTTTCGTTTTACGACCGCAACCGCACAGGGCAGCTGATGAGCCGCGTGACGGGCGATCTGTTTGAAATTACGGAACTGGCGCATCACGGGCCGGAAGATCTGTTTATCTCATCCGTTACGATTCTGGGCGCATTCTCTCTGATGTGTTCGATCCGGTGGGAGCTGGCCCTCGTCGTGTTTGCGGTGATTCCTGTCTTTGTGTTGTTTACGGCGCTGACGAGGAAGAGGATGATGGCGGCCTCCACGCAGGTGAAGGCCACGCTGGCCGGGATCAACGGAGAGGTGGAGTCCTCCCTCTCGGGAATGCGCACGGCCAAGGCGTTTGCCAATGAGGAGGCGGAGAGCGCGAAGTTCGACGCGGCGAACAATCAGTTCCGGGGCGCGAAGCGGGGTTATTACAGGACGATGGCGTTCTACCAGTCCGGCATGGAATTTTTCATGGGAATCCTCTCGGTTATCGTGATCGCGTTCGGCGGCGTGATGATTATGCAGGGGAAAATGGACTTCATCGATCTGACCACGTTTACGCTCTATATCACGACGTTTATCACGCCGATCCGCAAGCTCTCGGCGTTTGTCGAGCAGTTTATGCAGGGTATGGCTGGATTCAAGCGTTTCGTGGAACTGATGCGGGAGACGCCGGAGATCAAGGATGCGCCGGATGCCATTGATCTGCCCGAAGTGAAGGGGGACATCCTCGTGGACGACGTGACGTTTCGCTACAAGGACGATACGGATCCGGTGCTCTCCCACGTCTCGCTCCATGTGCGGCCGGGAGAGACCGTGGCGGTTGTCGGCCCTTCGGGCGGCGGCAAATCGACGCTCTGCCAACTGATCCCCCGGTTCTATGATGTGACGGACGGCAGGATTCTGATCGACGGGCACGACGTGAGGGGCGTGAAGCAGCATTCGCTGCGCTCGGAGATCGGTATTGTGCAGCAGGACGTGTTCCTCTTTGCGGGGACGATCCGTGACAATATCCGCTACGGCAGGCCGGACGCCTCGGAGGACGAGATTGTGCGCGCCGCGAAGCGGGCGGAGATCTACGAGGATATTATGGAGATGCCGCAGGGCTTCGAGACGCAGGTCGGGGAGCGGGGCGTCCTGCTCTCGGGCGGACAGAAGCAGCGTATCTCGATCGCCCGGATTTTCCTGAAAAATCCGCCGGTGCTGATTCTCGACGAGGCGACCTCGGCGCTGGATTCCGTCACGGAGACGAGAATTCAGAGCGCCTTTGACGAGCTGGCCAAGGGGCGCACGACGCTGATTATCGCCCACCGCCTCTCGACTATCCGCAGCGCGTCACGGATTATTCTGATCGACGACTGCGGGATCAAGGAAGAGGGAACGCATGAGGAGCTGATGGCGCGCGGCGGCGAGTACGCCGCTCTCTACCGGGCCCAGCACGGGGTGCAGCAGGCGGCGGACTGAAAATGGCGCAGACGTGAGAAGCCGCGGGACAGTGGCCGGGCGGCGGACTGGAGGCGGCGCAGATGTGAAGTCGCGGGACAGTGGCCGGGCGGCGGACTGAAAGCGGCACAGATGTGTGAAGTCGCGGGGATACAGTGGCCGGGCGTCTGGCAGTAGGCGCAGCAGACGTGCGAAACTGGGGGCGACTGTGGAGGAAAGGAAAGTATGTCGGTTTTATATGCATTGGAAGGAATACGGACGCCGTTTGGAGATCTTTTCTTCTCGGCGGTGACCCATCTGGGCGAAGAGACCGTGTTCATGGTGGCGGCGATTTTCGTGTTCTGGTGTGTCAGCAAGAAGGAAGGGTATTACCTGCTGACGGTTGGTTTTCTGGGGACTATTTTTAACCAGTTCCTAAAGCTCCTGTTCCGGATTCCGCGTCCGTGGGTGAAAGATCCTGATTTTACCATCGTGGAGAGTGCCCGGGCGGAGGCGACGGGCTACTCCTTTCCGAGCGGACACACCCAGAGCGCGGTCGGAACCTTCGGCGGGATAGCGCGATTCGTGAAGCGCAGCTGGGTGAGGCTTGTGTGCGTCGTTCTGCTGCTGCTCGTGGCCTTTTCCCGGATGTATCTGGGCGTACACACGCCGCTGGACGTTGGCGTCTCGTTTGTGCTGGGAACGCTGCTGGTGCTGGCGGTTTATCCTCTGATGGACTGGGCGTACCGGAAACCGGGGAGAATGGCGGGACTGTTCGGCGTGATGGCGCTGCTGTGCGCCGCGGAGCTGATCTTTGTCTACGGGTATCCTTTTCCGGCGGATATTGATGCGGCGAATCTGGCCAGCGGCCGGGAGAACGCGTGGAAGCTGCTCGGCAGTGTGGTGGGCGTCGCCCTTTCCTGGGGGATCGATGTGAAGTGGCTCCGGTTTGAGACGAGGGCGCGCTGGTGGGCGCAGATCGCCAAGCTGGCGATAGGGCTGGCGCTCGTGATAGCTGTCCGGACTCTCCTGAAAGCGCCGCTGCTGGCGCTGTTCGGGGACGCGGGAATCGCGGGCTGTGTGCGCTATTTCCTTGTGGTGCTGACGGCCTGTGTTCTGTGGCCTGCGACCTTTGGATGGTGGAGCCGACTGGGGGAGAGGCAGCGCAAGTAGAGAACCAGTGGCGTGCCGGGATGGGCGCCGGAACGGAACAAAATTCGGACAGAGCAGCGATAAAGGAATCCGGAAGAGCGCTGCGAGGCGTGTTCTGAAATGGAGTGTGGTATGCGGAAAGAACTTATTTTAGTACTGACAAATACATCGGCGGCAGAGCTGCCGGAAGAACTGGAAACGGTGACGGAACAGCTCAGCAAGACGCAGGAATTCATCGACACCTATCTGCCCCTCGCCATCCGTTTCGGAATCCGGCTGCTGCTGGCGGTCGTCGTGTTCCTGATCGGCACGAGAATGATTAAGTTTCTGCGCGGCGTGATTCACCGCTCCATGGAGAGGGCGGGAGCAGACGTGGGCGTAATGCAGTTCATAGACTCGCTGATGAAGTTTCTGCTGTATTTCGTGTTGATTATGCTGCTCGCCTCCGCGTTTGGCGTGGATACGACCTCGGTGATGGCGCTGGTGGGTTCAGCCGGTCTGACCGCCGGTCTGGCGTTTCAGGGAAGTCTGTCCAATTTCGCGGGCGGCGTGCTGATTCTGCTGATTAAGCCCTTCAAGGTGGGAGATTACATTATCTATGTGCCGGAGAGTCTGGAGGGAACCGTCTCGGAGATTCAGATGTTCTACACCTCCCTGCTGACGGCGGACAACCGCAAGGTGGTGATTCCCAACGGAACGCTCTCCAACAACAGTCTGATCAATGTGACGGCGCAGGAGAAGCGCCGTCTGGATATCGATGTGGGAATCAGCTATTCTGCTGATCTGCGTCTGGCGAAAACGCTCTGTGAGAAGCTGCTGGAGGAAACCGAGCAGGTTCTGCGGCAGGAGGAGCACGTTGTGGTCGTGGACAGCCTTGCGGACAGCGCCGTGATCATCAAGCTCCGATTCTGGGTAAAGCCGGGAGATTACTGGGCGACGAAGTGGGCGGTCACGGAGCGGGTCAAACTTCTGTTTGATGAAAATGGAATTGAGATTCCGTTCAATCAGCTGGATGTGAATATCAGGAAATGAAAGAAAATGAAAAAAGAGGGGTCATCCCCTCTTTTTTGTCATTCTGTGGTAAACCGGAATCAGTGAGGCCGTCGCCCCGATCCATGCCATCGGAGAGGAGAGGCAGATTCCGATATATCCCAGCACAGCGGAGAGGCCGAAGGTACCGGCGATCCGCAGGGCCAGTTCGATGAGGCAGGCTGCAAACGGCGCTTTGCTGTTGCCCATACTCTGTACTGAGGAGCGGTAGACGAGCAGCAGACCCAGAACCAGATAGAACGGCGCGACCGCGAGGAAATAGCCGTTGGCATAATCGATAATTTCCTGCGTGGGATTGTCGAGAAAGAGCGGCGTCACGAATTCGCGGCCCAGCAGGATAATCGCGCACATCAGAACGTTTCCGATCTCGGTCTGGATCAGGCTTGCGCGGAAGCCCTGCCGGATTCTGTCATAGAGTCCTGCGCCGTAGTTCTGCGCGACATAGTTGGAGATCGCGATGCCGAACGCGTTGTTGACGAGAACCGTGAGCTGGTCGACTTTGGTGGCTGCGGTGTATCCGGCGATCGCGGAGGCTCCGAGGGCGTTGACGCCCGCCTGCATGGCGAGCTGGCCGATGCACATGACCGACATCTGGAATCCCATCGGGAAACCGATGCGCAGATGAGCCGCCGCATCGTGGCGGAAACGGGCGAGATCCGCGCGCCCCACACGCAGAACCTCGAATTTCCTGAGGCCGACGATCAGGCAGAGCAGGGCGGAGAGGAGCTGGCTCAGAACCGTTGCCCACGCCGCGCCCGCAACGCCTCCGTGCATCGGCACGATGAAGACAATATCGAGCACGATATTCAGAAGCGAGGAGAACACAAGGAAAATGAGCGGGGTGCGGCTGTCTCCCAGCGCCCGCAGCATATTGGAGATCATATTATAGAAGATAGTCGCGCCCGAGCCGAGCAGCACGACGAACATATAAATATACGCCTCGTCGTAGATGGAATCCGGCGTCTGCATCCAGTACAGAATCGGATGGGAGAGCAGACAGCAGAGCAGTGTGATTACGATGGCAAACAGAATGGAGAGCACCCAGGAAACCGCAACGCTGCTCCGCATTCCCGCCTCATCCCTGGCGCCGTATTTCTGCCCCAGACGGATGCCGAAACCTCCGGTAAAGCCCTGAATAAAGCAGAGAACGAAATAGACGATAATCGAAGTGGAGCCGACCGCAGCCAGCGAATCGGCTCCCAGCGTCCGTCCGACGATCACGGAGTCCGCCAGCGTGTAGAAGAGCTGGAAGAGATTGCCGCCGATCACAGGCAGAGTGAACTTTAAGAGGATTTGAAAAGGATGTCCTTTTGTCAGATCGTATTCCATTGTCGTGTGGTTCCTTATTCCCGGATTCGCTCCGTGGTTATTTTTGTTGTTTCCGTTGATTCCGGATTCGGGCCGCGGTTGTTTTCACTGCTTATGGACTCAAGCCGCGTTTTTTTCATGATATTCCGGAGATGTTTTCTCTCATGCCGGATGGCCGGAATTACTCCAGATTCATGCCGGATTCCAGAGCGGTTTTCCGTTTGCGTCTGCCGCGCCGCTCGAAGGTGAAGCCGAAGCGGTACACCAGCACATAGACCGGAACGCAGAGCGCAAGAGCGGTCAGAACGTCGAACATGGAGTGCTGCTTGATAAAAAGGGTCGAGAGGGAAATGAGAGCGCACAGCACGAGTGCGCTGTAGCGAAACCATTTCCTGCCGGCCAGTCTGCCCCTGCTCTTCCAGATGGAGACGGTCGCGACGACAGAATTATATACGTGAATACTCGGGAACAGATTGGTTGCCGTGTCCGTGCTGTACAGGTAGGAGACAAGGCGGGTCAGCACATTGTCGCGGGGCATCGGATCAGGCCGCAGGAACTGAATGTTCGGGATCACAGTTGAGATCACGAGAAACAGCGTCATGCCAATCACCAGAGAAGCGCATACGCTGTGATATTCCCGTCTGTCCTTGACGTACATATAAAGCACAGTATAGAACATATAGAAAAACCAGAGAACATACGGAATCACGAAAATCTCACAGAAGGGGATGTAGTCGTCGATTTCCATATGAACGACGATATAGCGGAGCCTGTCCCACCGCTCAATCAGACAGAACCAGAGCAGATAGACGATAAAGAATGCGACCATCGGTCTTGCCTCCCGCGTCTTCTCACTGAACTGATGAAGGGACTGCCCAATTTTGTGCCGCACCCTCTGGTGGTTATTCCCGGCATTTTTCTCTGCGAACTGCATTTGCGATCTCCTTCGGCTCTCTGGCCGTTTTGTTGATAATACGCCTAGAATATTACTGCTTTGCAGGAGAAAAAACAAGCGGCAAATCTTAACATCGAGTAAAATTTTTTTTAGTATTTTTTTACATTGTAAAACATTGCAATGGCGTCTGACGCGGCGGTTTTCAGGAGGCTTCCCGGCAGTGCATTCCGGGACATAGCCGGTTTTATCCGGGAGGCGAAGCGACACTTAAAACATCAGCTGCAGGCAGCCGGGCAGACAGCGGATCGAGATGTCGCTGGATTTGCGCGTCACCTCTCCGTCTGTGTGCACCCAGAGCGGAATCTGCGTCTGAATGCGGACATTGAAAGCGCGGCCCTCGTGGATCCCGTGAAACCGCAGATGATTGCCGCTGTAGGCAGTCGGAAAAATACGGAAGAACATCAGACGGTTTAAATCCGCCGCCGCACACAGATCGAGGGCCCCGTCGCTGTCGGAGGCGTGGGGGCAGAACCGGAAGCCGCCGCCCTCAAAGCGATGATTCATCACCGCGGTAAAGAGGAGGCGTTTGAACTGCCATGTCTGAACGGGGACGCCCTCCTGTTCCATCGTTACGGTGGCGGGCACCATCTCCTGCGTCAGAATCAGCCGGATGGCCTCCCAGAGATAGATCAGCTTGCCCAGATGAACCCGGTTCAGTACCTTTTTAAAAGGGGAGACCATGGCTCCTTCGCAGACCGAGGCATCGAAGCCGATTCCCGCACTGACGGTAAAGCGCCGGGTATGGCTGTGCGGGTCCGCGTGCATCCAGCCGAGCACGCTGCTCTCGTTGTGATATTCCAGTTCGCCCAGATCAATGCGCCGCACGACCTCTCCGGCGAGAATGGAGCGGAGCAGTTCGCCGCGGTCTGCGGGAAGGGCGAGGTCCCGGGCGAGATCGTTGCTGGAGCCGGTGGGGACGTAGCCGAGCCGCACCCGGGAGAGATCGCGGATGCCGTTGACCGCCTCATTGACCGTGCCGTCTCCGCCGAAGATGACGAGCTTGATTTCACTGCCGTCCTCTGTGAGACGGCGGCACAGCTCTCGGACATGGCCCGTCTGTTTGGAAAAGTAGACTTTATACTCCTCGCCGCAGCGGTCAAAGAGTGGTTTTGCCTCTTCCCAGACGGAAGGAGCGCGCCCGGAGCGGCTGGCCGGATTGACAATAATATGAAACATGGATACCTCGGTTTCCAAGAGCGGACGCGCTGACCGGAATAACAGGCCGCACTTTTTCCCGCTCTTTTATGATAAAATAAACGTACAGAACAATGTTTCCATTGTACAACAAACAGCGGGAAAAAGACACCGTGAAACGAAGTAATCGCATCATTCCCCGTTGCCTGTGCAATCCGGGCGCGGGATTTCACCAACCAAAATGCAGAGGAGGCTGCCTATGGAAACAAGGAAGACGGTTAAGAGAAAGAGAAGTCTGGTGATAGTCATTGCGTGTGTTTGTCTGCTGGGGATCGCAGCGGCAGTTTCCCTGTCTGGAGCAGGCAGAAAACCGTACAAAAATCTGGAAGCGGCGCAGATTGCATCGGCGCAGGTACTGCTGTCGCCGCCGGGCAGAACAGTTGAGATCAGAGACGGAGAGATCGGGGAGCTTGTTTCCTATTTAAAAGAGCTGGAGATCTACCAGGAAGATCAATCCTACACAGAATACAGCGGACAGAGTGTTGTTTTTACCCTGACCATGACAGACGGCGCGCAGACAGAAATCATGGAGTATTCCCCGTTCCTTGTCATTGACGGCGTCGGTTACAGGGCAAAACAGGAGCCCTGCGAAGCGCTGAGCGAGTATGCGAATGAATTATTGGAACATCTTGCGCAATAGTCCTGCGCTTGCTATACTTCTAGGAAATACGGGAATTCCATAGAGGGCTTTCCTGGCATCGCGCGCTGACGTCCCTGACGGCAGGCGTTTTGGACGGCACGGAATCAATCGTTACTATTTTCATATTTTCATACAAACAGGAGGAAGGTCATGTATTCTTTGGACGAAGTCAAAAAGGTGGATCCGGAGATCGCGCAGGCGATTGAGGAGGAAATGCGGCGTCAGAATGATCACATCGAGCTGATCGCGTCGGAGAACTGGGTCAGCAACGCGGTGATGGCGGCGATGGGAAGTCCGCTGACGAACAAATACGCAGAGGGTTATCCGGGCAAGCGCTACTATGGCGGCTGCCAGTGTGTGGACGTGGTGGAGACGCTTGCCATCGAGAGGGCGAAAGAGCTGTTTGGCTGCGATTACGCGAATGTGCAGCCCCACTCCGGCGCACAGGCGAATATGGCGGTACAGTTCGCCATTCTGAATCCCGGCGACACGATCATGGGGATGAACCTGAGTCAGGGTGGGCATCTGACACATGGCAGCCCGGTCAACCTCTCCGGAAAATATTTCAAGGTCGTGCCCTACGGCGTCAATGAAGAGGGCTTTATCGACTACGACGAGTTAAAGCGGCTGGCGGTGGAGCATCAGCCCAAGCTGATTATCGCCGGAGCTTCCGCGTATGCGCGGACGATTGATTTTGCGAAGTTCAGAGAGGCGGCGGATGCCTGCGGCGCGGTGCTGATGGCCGATATCGCCCACATCGCGGGACTGGTCTGCACCGGGCTTCACCCGAATCCGTTCCCGTACGCCGACGTGGTGACGACGACGACTCACAAGACGCTGCGCGGCCCCAGAGGCGGTCTGATTCTGGCGAATAAAGAGGCGGCGGAGAAGTTTAATTTCAACAAAGCTGTTTTCCCGGGCATTCAGGGAGGGCCGCTCGAGCATGTGATCGCGGCCAAGGCGGTCTGCTTCAAAGAGGCGCTGGATCCTTCCTTTAAAGTATATCAGCAGCAGATCGTCGACAACGCGCAGGCGCTCTGCGCAGGCCTGCAGAAGAGAGGCGTGAAGATCGTCTCCGGCGGCACGGACAATCACCTGATGCTGATCGATCTGACGAATTTCGATCTGACCGGCAAGGAAGTAGAGAAATGGCTCGACGAGGCGCATATCACGGCGAATAAGAACACGATTCCGAACGAGCAGAAGTCCCCGTTCGTTACGAGCGGTATCCGTCTTGGCACGCCTGCGGTGACGACCCGCGGCATGAAGACGGACGACATGGATCAGGTGGCGGAGGCAATTGCGCTTGTGATCACCAGCAAAGGAGAGAAGATCGAGGAGGCGCGCGCAATTATCGCAGGCCTGACCGCCAAGTATCCACTGGTATAAAGCTGTCTAATATCCCAATTCTTCCCCGACGAGGAATACCTTGATCCGTCCGGCCACGGCGCTGCGGCGGGTGACGACGATCTGGTTGCAGATGCAGTCAGGAGCAAGGCAGTCGGCGCAGTGTCCGAGTGAGGCGCAGGGGGTATCGAGGGAGAGCCGCAGCGTGTTGGCCGGTGTCGCGCTGTTGCGCACCCGCGCCACAGCGGCCTCTACGGTGCTTTCCACTTTATTCATCCCGGCCACCAGAATGACGTGCGAGGGGCCGGTGATCAGACAGGCGACGCGGTTGCCGTTGCCGTCGATGTTGACGAGCTGACCGTCGAGGGTGATGGCGTTCGTGCTCATCAGATAGTAGTCCGCCATGACGGCGCGGGCGTAGCATTCTCTCTTTTCCTGCGGGGTGACGGCGAGGCTTCTGTCGATGGCGGTGACGGGAGCTGCCTTGACGGCGTCGAGAATTCCCGTGTCCACGAGGGTCATGCTGCCGCCCCATGCGACGCTTGCGCCTTCCGGGATCTCTGCGAGGACGGCCTGCTTCGCCTCCTCTGCCGTCGCGAAATAGCGGCCCTCCATGCCGCGGCGCTGTAAGCGCCCGATCAGGCTTGCGGCGCTTTTAGCCCATGCTTCTTTTTTGTAATCAGTGTTCATTGGGTTCCTCCTTTTGCTGTAAGACAGTTGACTGCGATCTCTGACCCGGACGGTGTGCCGGGAGCAGAATACAGAATGTGATACAGCCGCCGGCCGCATTGTTCTCTGACTGAGAGACGAAGCGGCCGGCGGCTTTTTAATAAGCTGTCGCTATTATACTACAAAAAGAGACTTTTTAATATTCCTTCCGGAACAGAGCGGCCGCCTGCACCATGTGTGTAAGGCTC
This sequence comes from Eubacteriales bacterium, assembly GCA_030524225.1. GTDB lineage: Bacteria > Bacillota > Clostridia > Lachnospirales > Lachnospiraceae > CAG-791. The sequence goes on along the minus strand of JAUNGV010000061.1, from coordinate 7,986 downwards.
TCTGTGGTTTCCGGCGTTCCGCGGGTTTTGAGGCCGCAGTCGGGATTGACCCAGAGCTTGTGAGGATCTACCTTGTCGGCCATTTTGCGGAGGGCGAGGACGATTTCCTCCACGGAGGGAACGCGCGGGGAGTGAATGTCATAGACGCCGGGGCCCACCTCGGTTCGGAAATGCGTTTCTTTCAGGGTGTCCAGAATCTGGAGATCGGAGCGGGAGGCCTCGAACGTGATGACGTCCGCGTCCATATCGTCGATTTCGGCAATGATATCCGTGAATTCACTGTAACACATATGCGTGTGGATCTGCGTTTCCGGTCTCACGCCGCTGTGAACGAGACGGAACGCGCGGATCGCCCAGTCGAGATAGTCGCTGTGCCAGTCTGAGCGGCGCAGCGGCAGCTTCTCCCGCAGGGCCGCCTCGTCGATCTGAATGATGCGGATGCCGTTCTGCTCCAGATCCAGCACTTCGTCCCGGATGGCGAGGGCAATCTGGAACGCGCACTCCTGCAGGGAGAGATCCTCTCTGGGAAACGACCAGTTCAGAATCGTAACGGGGCCGGTCAGCATTCCCTTCACCGGTTTACCGGTCAGACTCTGGGCGTAGACGGCCCAGTCCACAGTGATCGGTTTTTCTCTGGAGATGTCGCCCCAGATGATCGGCGGCTTCACGCATCTTGTTCCGTAGGACTGCACCCACGCCTTTTCCGTGAAGAGATAGCCTTTTAAATTCTCGCCGAAATACTCCACCATGTCGTTGCGCTCATACTCCCCGTGAACGAGAACGTCGAGTCCGATTTCCTCCTGCAGTGCGATACACCCGGCGATTTTGCCGCGGTTGAATGTTTCGTACTCCTGTCTGGTAATCGTTCCTTTCCGGTAAGCGGCGCGGTTGGCTTTGACGTCAGAGGTCTGGGGGAAAGAGCCTATGGTCGTCGTGGGGAAGAGAGGAAGCCGGAATTCCTCTTTCTGCAGCTGCTCCCGCCCGGCAAATGCGGGGATTCTGGTGAAATCCTCCTCCCGGATGGCCTGTGTGCGCCGGGCGACGGCGGGATCGAGAGCGCCCCGGTCCTGTGTAAAGAGCGCCTGATTGGCCCGGTATGCGGGAGAGGAATCCCGTTCGCCGCTCTCGGCCAGCGTCTGCAGCTCGCGGAGCTCCTGCAGCTTCTCTGCGGCGAAGGCAAAGTGGGCGGAGATCTCCGGCGCCAGTCTGGTCTCGTTCTCCAGTGTGTACGGGACGTGCAGCAGGGAGCAGGAGGCGCCGAGAACGGTCTGATGTCCGGCGGCGCGCAGCTGATCCAGCAGAGAGAGGGTTTTGGCGTAGTTGTTTCTCCAGATGTTCTTGCCGTTGATCACACCGGCAAAGAGCAGTTTGTCCGCAGGGAAACCGTACTGCGCAAGGAGACGCAGGGATTCCTTTCCCTCGACGAGATCAAGGCCGATTCCGTCAAAGGAGAGAGAGACGATGCGCGGGTAGACGTCCCGGATATCGCCGAAATACGTCTGCAGGAGCACCCGAACATTTCCCTTGGAGGGAAGTATGGAATCGTAGAGACGGCAGAACAGACGGACGTCCTCTTCGGTGAGATCCCTTACGAGGGCGGGCTCGTCAAACTGAATCCACCGGGCGCCCAGAGAATCGAAGCGGGAGAGGAGCTGGCGATAGGCGCAGGCCAGCTCTGCCCCGACCTCTTCCCTGTCTCTGCGGCCGGAGATGCGCAGCAGCGAGAGCAGTGTGAAAATACCGGGAATGACCGGCTTTGTCTCGATACCGGCCTCTCTGGCTTCGAGATATTCGTCGAAGGGCTTCGTTCCGGAAAGACGGATCTGTGTATGATCAGTAAGCTCAGGGACAATATAGTGGTAATTGGTATTAAACCATTTCTTCATGGGAAGGGCACGGACGTCTCCGTTTGCTCCCTGGTAGCCGCGCGCCATGGCGAAATAGGTGTCGAGGGGAGAGAGGTGCAGATTCTCATATTCCTCCGGGATCAGATGAAATAAAACAGCGGCGTCCAGCACGCCGTCATAGAAGGAGAAATCATTCGAGGGAATGAAGGTGACGCCCTGCTCCTGCATCTGTTTCCACTGGGAGAGGCGGATCTGACGGGCGCAGTCCTCCAGTTCCCGGGCGGATATTTCTCCTCTGAAATACTGTTCCGTGGTGAATTTCAGTTCGCGGAGTTTCCCGACTCTGGGGAAACCAACTACCGATGTGTACATACGTACCTCCTTCTGATTGCGCGTTGGATCGCTCTGTGCGCTGCGCTGCAGTTTACGCTGCGTTTTGCAGCGTCTTGTGCGGTGTCAGTCAATGTGCGCTGCCGCAGCCTGCACCATGTTTTGTGCCTCTTGCGAGGTTGTCAGCCGATGTGCGCTGCGCTGCTGCTTTGTGCCTGGCTCATTATAACGCGGCGTTCCTGTGACGGATAATACATAAAAACAGTGACGGGATATAGCCTGAAACTATGACGGGAATAAAGTGGTGAAGACAAGGGAATAGATAGGAATTAATCCCGGAATTTGTGCCCGGAGCGTCACAAATCACAATGTCAATCGGACATTCGCATCACCCATCGCGGGGGAAGCTCCGGACACAACGTAAAATCAAAGATTTTGCTATACATGGCAGACGCAAATCGGAGATTCGCGTCGCCCATCGCGGAGGACGCATTCGCTTTCTTATTTTTATTTTCAGAAAAGTATTCAGTATACTATAAAAACAGAAAATTATTCATGAAATAAATATAAAACAGTTTTTTGGTGAGAAATAAAAAAAGATTCAAAAAATATGTTGACAAATAAAAACCAGGTGATATAATGAAGACACAAAGAAACAAGAAAACAACAAACAAATCAAAACCAAATACTATCAGCCGTGAGTAGGAGTTGCCGAAGAGAAAGGTAGTTCTGAAGAGAAAGAAAGGACATGGCAGATAAGAAAAGGAGGTACGGACCACCGGCATAGGATAAGTTCCAAAGTTCTATAAAGACAAGCGGAAGCCACTGGATTCTTAAAAGATATTTTTAGCAGAGAAACGAGAGGTTTTGAAGATTAAAAGTAATTTTTTAAGAACAGTAAAAACTTCAAAAAATTCCGATTCCGTATTCGAAACCGAATGAGCGGTGAATCGTAACAGGTCGAAGAGAATGTATTTCAGATGATTGTGGATAATAATCGCTTATAAATCTAGGGAATGAGTTGCAGGAGCGACGAAGACTTTCCGAATGGTTGTAGGTAAAAAGGTCCAAGGATCCAGAAAGACATGTCGAAGAAGACGCCGGAGTAGATCGTGTTAGACGCTGCATGTACAGGGTACAAAGATGAGACGGGAAGAATACAGAGGAGAGGAATCACGGAGGTATAGTCCATTGGACAACGAGTATTAGAAGGGGACATTGATCACAGGGTCGATGTCCTCTTCGCATATGCGCGGTTTTGCGTCAGAGAAGGCATTGCTGTATCTGAAAGCCAGATATGTTCCTGTCCGTCTGTGTTTCGGATAATCATAAAAATTTTCACTATACTGAAAAGTATTCATTATATTAAAAAGTGTCTATTATACTATAAAAACAGAAAATAGTTAATTTGATATGCTTATAACAGTTTTAATTGCAAAAACCAAAATAATATTCAAAAAATATGTTGACAAATAAAATCAAAATGGTATAATGAAATCACAAAGAAACAAACAGACAGCAAACAAATCAAAACCAAATACTATCAGCTGTGAGTAGGAATTATCGAAGAGAAAGGTAATTCTGAAGAGAAACAGGAAGCACGGCGGATAAGAAAAGGAGGTACGGACCACCGGCATAGGATAAGTTCCAAAGCTCTATAAAGGAAAAGAAGGACGCTGAATCTTAAAAGGTTATTTTTAATAGAGAAACTTTTACTAGAAACAGTTGGTTTTGAAAATTAGGGGTAGTTTTTTAAGAAGAGCGGGAACTTCAAAGAAGAAACTATTAAAAAAGCTTCAAAAAATTCCGATTCCGTATTCAGAACCGAATGAGCGGCGAGTCGCAGCAGTTTGAAGAGAATGTATTTCAGATGATTGTGGATAATAATCGCTTATGAATCTAGGAGACGAGTTGCAGAAGTGACGAAGACTTTCCGAATGGTTGTAGGTAAAAAGGTCCAAGGATCCAGAAAGACATGACGAAGAAGATGCCGAAGCAGATCGAATTAGACGCCGCATATACAGAGTACGAGACGAAACGGGAAAGAATACAGAGGAGAGGAATCACGGAGGTATAGTCCATTGGACAGCGAGTACTAGAGGAGGACATTGATCACAGGGTCGATGTCCTCTTCGCATGTTCGGGAGAAAGTACTGTATGTACCGGTGGATGGTGGATGATTCAGTGGCATAGGATGTTTCAGTGCTGTTTACAGCGGGAAGAATTGTGCCGGCGGGTGCGGCGCTCAGAAAAGTTTTGCATGAGGGCCGTAAATAGGATAGAATAAGAAAATCACAGAAAACAGACGACAGTGGGTAAGAAACAGCGGGAAAAGAGCGCAGAGCGCCCCGAAATGAGGAGTACTATGGGAAATCACCGGAACGGCAGAAACTACGAGGATGAAGAACGCATGGACAGCGGCAGGCAGGAGCGCAGACGCCGCAGGAAGAGGGCGCAGCGGATCGCGTATGCGATTCTGGCTGTGACCGTGGTCGTTCTCGGGAGCGCAGGTTTCTTTGCGGTTCGGGGATTGTCCTCCATCATGGAGCAGAATGCGGGCGAGGCACAGGCGGCAGAGGCGGCGGAAGCGGCTTCCGGGGAGACGAGTGAGGCTCCGGCGGTGATCGAGACGCCGGAGGAGACGTCCTCTATCGAGATCAAGTCGGACGAAGAACTGCTCGACGAGATTGCGCAGGCGTCTATCTCGACGATGTCTCTGGAGGATAAGGTGGCGGGACTCTTCTTTATTACGCCGGAGGCTCTGACCGGATACGATACTGTGACAGAGGCGGGAAACGCGACGCAGGAGGCGCTCAAGCAGTATCCGGTGGGCGGGCTGATCTATTTTGCAGATAATCTCGTAGACAGAGAGCAGGTCAGCGCGATGCTGGATACGACGGTCAAATCCAGTAAATATCCTATTTTTCTCGGCGTGGACGAGGAAGGGGGAACGGTGGCCCGTATTGCGGGGAACGAGAACTTCGGCGTGACGGATGTGGGTGCGATGGCGGATATCGGCGCGACGGGCGATGCGTCGCAGGCGGGTGCTGCGGGAGAGACCATCGGAACGTATCTGAGCGAACTGGGATTTACGGTTGATTTTGCGCCGGTGGCCGATGTGCTTCTGGACAGCTCCAACACGACGATCGGGACGCGCTCGTTCGGTTCTGATCCGGCGGCGGATGCGGCGATGGTGGGCGCATTTGTGACGGGGCTGCAGCAGACCGGCGTCTCGGCGTGCGTCAAGCATTTTCCGGGGCTGGGAGATACAACAGTGGATACACATACGGGAGCGGCGGCTACGGAGCGAACCGTTCAGGATATGGCAGAAGGGGATTTTATCTCTTTTCAGGGCGGCATTGATGCGGGAACCGATCTGGTGATGGTCTCCCATGTGGCGGCCCCGAACGTGAACGGAGACGACACACCGTCGTCCCTGTCCTATGAGATGATTACGAATCAGCTGCGCGGTACGCTTGGTTATAACGGCGTTGTGATCACGGATGCGCTGAATATGGGAGCGATTACGGAGCAGTATACTTCCGCAGAGGCGGCGGTTGCGGCGCTGCAGGCGGGAGCGGATATGCTGCTGATGCCGGAGAATTTCCAGGAGGCCTATGAGGGCGTGCTGGCGGCTGTGCAGGACGGAACGCTCACAGAGGAGAGAATCGACGAGTCGCTTCTGCGAATCTACCGGGTCAAGAAGAAGAGCGCAATTGCGGATATGAATGCGGACAGCGAAGAGAACAGTGCAGAGAATAGTTCGGAGGCACAGTCTGGCGCAGAGCAGGGCGATGCCGGGGCGAGTGCGAACGTTGCGGAAGATGGCGCGGAGGCGACGTCCGGCAGCACAGTGGAGTAGTTAGATAGGAGTAGTTGGATATTGGCAATGAAAAAGAGAGGCGGTGCTCCGAAAGTGGAGGCCGTCTCTCTTTTGGTTTTTACGATGCCAGATCCTTACGGGAATCAGCGGCTGCCTTTCCTACAGTGCGATCGCTCTGTCCATGATCGGCCTGCTGGAGGGGAAGCGTGCTGCAGTCCCCCGGGCATCCCTGTGCGCAGCCGGCGCAGTGCGCGTCCTCCTCAGCGGAAATATTCTGCGCGTCTGCCCCTGTGCTCTGCGGCATCGCGGAGGGAGCTGCGCCTGTCGTGCCTGTCCCTGCCTGCTGTGCCTTTGTGAGATTCTTCTGCGCGGTGGAGAGCATCAGTTTGATCCGGTTGAGCTGGTTGACCTCGCTCGCGCCGGGATCGTAGTCGATGGCGACGATGTTCGCCTCAGGATAGTGCTTTCGGATCGACTTGATGACGCCCTTGCCGACGACGTGGTTCGGCAGGCAGCCAAAGGGCTGGATGCAGACGATGTTCGGCGTGCCGTTATGGATCAGCTCCAGCATCTCGCCGGTGAGGAACCATCCCTCGCCCGTCTCGTTTCCAATCGAAACGATGGGCTTGGCGAAGTTCACGATTTCATAAATGCTCGCCGACGGGGTGAAGTGGCGGCTCTGGGCATAGGCTTTGTTGATCGGCTTTAAGAACCACTCGATCGCGTGAATGCCCGCGGTGCTGAGAGCGGCCGTCTTCTTGCTCGTGCCGAGCTCCTGCGCCTTGTACACCTGGTTGTAGAAGCAGTAGAGCATGAAACCCATCAGATCCGGCACGGCGGCCTCCGCGCCCTCGGCCTCGAGCAGATCGACGAGGTGGTTGTTTGCGGCGGGCGCGTACTTGACGAGGATCTCTCCGACGACGCCGACCTGCGGTTTTCTGACCTCGCTGATCGGAATGGAGTCAAAATCGCGGATGATCTGGCGGCACATATTCTGAACCTTCCAGATATTCGGCGTTTTCATCGTCGTCAGGTAGGCGATACACTTCGCGAGCCACTTCTGATACATGGCCTCGACGGAGCCCTCCTCGAGCTCGTAGGGACGCATCCGGTAAATGCACTTCATGAACACGTCGCCGAAGACGACCGCGAAGGCGGCGCGGATCATCGCGGTGGGCGTGATCTTAAAGCCGGGATTCTCCTCGAGGCCGGAGAGGTTGGCGGAGATGACCGGAACCTGTTCCATGCCCGCCTTCTTCAGGGCACGGCGGATAAAGCCGATGTAGTTCGACGCCCGGCAGCCGCCGCCGGTCTGCGACATGATGACGGCTGTCTTGTTGACGTCGTACTTGCCGCTTGTCAGAGCCTCCATGATCTGTCCGACGACGAACAGGGAAGGGTAGCACGCGTCGTTGTTGACATACTTTAAGCCGTAATCGACGGCCTTGCGGTTGTCGTTGTCGAGCACGACGATATGATAGCCGCAGGAATTAAACGCGGGCTCCAGCAGCTCAAAGTGAACCGGCGACATCTGCGGGCAGAGGATCGTGTAATCGTGGCGCATCTCCTCGGTGAAAGGCACCTTTGTGATGGCCTCCGAGTGGATTGTGCGTTCGGTGTGCTTCGCGTCGCGGATCTTCAGAGCCGCAAGGAGGGAGCGCACGCGGATGCGGGCGGAGCCGAGGTTATTGACCTCGTCGATTTTCAGGCAGGTGTAGATCTTGTCCGAGCCTGCGAGAATGTCGCTCACCTGATCCGTCGTCACGGCGTCGAGACCGCAGCCGAAGGAATTGAGCTGGATCAGATCCAGATCGTCGCGGGTCTTGACGAAGCTGGCCGCCGCATAGAGGCGCGAATGGTACATCCACTGGTCGAGCACGACGAGCGGGCGCTCCGGGTGTCCCAGATGCGAGACGGAGTCCTCGGTCAGCACGGCGATGCCGTAGGAATTGATCATCTCCGGGATGCCGTGATTGATCTCTGGAT
>JAUNGV010000060.1 GCA_030524225.1 Eubacteriales bacterium | reverse complement strand
GTCATCCCGAACGCCGCTATTTCTCCGGAAAATATAAAACAAACATAAAAACGCCCGGGGCACAGCCCCGGCACGTTCTCTATCTTAAACCAGATTCCTATAGGTGTCAAGTATTTTTTCTTGACCCGCCGCCTCAGCGTCTGAATCTTTTCCTGACCTCCGCATAGGCGAGAATCGCCTCCGCCGTTCCCTCGAATCCGAGTCTGGAGCTGTCGAGCGAGAGATCATAATTTCTCGCGTCGTTCCACTCCCGTCCGGTATAGTATTTGTAATACTTCGCCCGGTACTCATCGGTCTGCACGATCTTCTTCTGCACCTCGAGTTCCGAGAGACTGTTGACCTTCATCGCCTCCCGCAGGCAGAAATCAGCGGGCGCGTGAACGAAGACGCGGATCACCTCCGGCATATCCCGCAGAATATTGTCGGCGCAGCGTCCGATGATGATGCAGGATCCCTCCTCCGCCAGTTCCCGGATAATCTTGGCCTGATAATTAAAGAGGTTATCGTCCCTCGTAAATCCCGCGCTCTCCGGAGACAGAAGATCGCTGCCCCGATATCCTCCGGAAAAAAGTGCCCGCAGCCCGTGGCTCTTCTTCTCATCGGAAAAAAGCGTCGCATTCACGCCGCTGTCATCCGACGCCATGCGGATAATCTCCCTGTCATAATAGGGGATTCCGAGACGCTCCGACAACATCTTGCCGACGGTGCGCCCTCCGCTTCCGTACTGGCGCGCAATTGTAATAATCATCTTCTCCTGATTTTCAGCCATAATACCCCCTCATTCCGGAGCGCTGCCGCACTCCCCTCATTCCGAGGCGGCCACGCCGCCTCGAACGAACTTTGTGCAGCGCACAAAGCCCAATATCTTCCGATGCCAGCTTCCCTCCGAGGCGGCCACGCCGCCTCGAACGAACTTTGTACAACGTACAAAGTTCGTTTTTACTCGCCCAGATACGCTTTCTTAATCGCCGGATCGTTGAGCAGATCCGATGCCTGTCCCGATCCTACGATCCGCCCGGTCTCCAGCACATACGCACGGTTTGCAATCGAGAGCGCCTTCCTGGCGTTCTGCTCCACGAGCAGAATCGTCACGCCCTGCTTGTTGATTTCCTGGATAATATCAAAAATCTCAGAGACAAAAATCGGGGACAGTCCCATCGACGGCTCGTCCATCAGCATCAGCTTGGGCTTTGCCATCAGCGCTCGTCCCATCGCCAGCATCTGCTGCTCGCCGCCGGAAAGCGTTCCGGCCAGCTGCCGCACGCGCTCCTTCAGCCGCGGGAAGCGCTCGTACACCATCTCCAGTGTATCGGCGATTTCCTTCTTATCTTTGCGGGAATACGCCCCCATCATCAGATTCTCATACACCGTCAGGTTGGAAAACATCCGCCGTCCCTCCGGCACATGCGACATGCCGAGACGCACGATCTGGTAGCCCGGCGTGTGGGCGATCTGATGATTGTCGAACTGCACCGAGCCGGATTTGGCGGGAAGCAGCCCGCTGATCGTGTGCAGCGTCGTCGTCTTCCCCGCTCCGTTTGCGCCGATCAGCGCTACGATCTCCCCCTGCTCCACCTGAAAGGAGACGTCCTTTAAGGCATGAATCACGCCATAATATACATTCAGATTCTCTACGGTAAGCAATGCCATGAAAAAGCCTCCTTCTACTCGCCCAGATAGGCCTTTACGACCACCGGATTATTCAGCACTTCTTTGGGCGTGCCCTCTGCCAGCAGCTTGCCGAAATTCAGCACATACAGATATTCGCAGATTCCCTGCACGAGCTTCATGTCGTGCTCGATCAGCAGAATCGTCACACCGTATTTCTCCCGGACGAGACGGATCGTCGCCATCAGTTCTTCCGTCTCATTCGGATTCATACCGGCCGCCGGCTCGTCGAGCAGCAGGAGCTTCGGATTGGTCGCGAGCGCTCTCGCAATTTCCAGTTTGCGCTGTTTTCCATAAGGGAGATTGGAAGCGAGCGTCGTATCCGCATCCTGATCCAGTTCAAATACTTTCAGGATATCAAGCGCCTTCTCATCCATCTCCTTTTCCTTGCGGCGGTAGCTCCCGAGATGGAGCATGCTCTCCGCAAGAGAGTATGTCACCTGATTATTCAGTCCCGCCTTGACGTTGTCCAGAACAGAGAGTTTCGGAAAGAGACGGATGTTCTGGAACGTCCGCGCCACTCCCATACGATTGATTTCATACGGCTTTTTGCCGACAAGGTTCTCCCCGTCGAGACGGATACCGCCGTCTGTCGGGCGATAGACGCCGGTCAGCATATTGAAGGCCGTCGTCTTCCCCGCTCCGTTCGGACCGATCAGCCCGACCAGACCGCCTTTTTCGATTTTCATCGAGAGATCATCCACGGCGCGCAGACCGCCGAAGGAAATCCCGAGTCCTGTTACTTCCAGCATAGCCATGTCAAGCGCCCTCCTTCCCGGCTGTCTCCGCCTTCTGCGCCTTTTTCGCGGCGCGCTTCTCTAGCAGTCTCGTCTTGATACCCGAGTTATTGAAAATCATCATCGCAATCAGCAGAATTGCGTAAATCAGCATCCGGTAATCATTCATGGCACGCAGCAGTTCCGGAAGAATTGTCAGAAGCGCAGCCGCGATGATCGATCCCCAGATATTGCCCAGACCGCCCAGTACCACGAACACGAGCACCAGAATCGATGTGTTGAAATCAAACTTCGTCGCCGTCACCGTCGAGTAGTTCATCGCATAGAGCGTTCCCGCCATTCCCGCAAACGCCGCGGAAATTACGAATGCCAGAAGCCGGCAGCGTGTCACCGGAATGCCGATGCTCTCCGCTGCGATCCGGTTGTCGCGCACCGCCATAACCGCACGGCCCGTCCGGCTGTTAATCAGGTTCAGAATGATAAACAGTGTGATCAGAATCAGGACAACGCCCGAGGTAAACGTGGAAATCTTCGCGACCCCGCTGACGCCCATCGGCCCGTTGATGATCATCTTGCCTCCCTCTTCCAGTTCAAACCCCTGCTCCAGAAGAGAGAAATGAAGACCTTTTCCATCCTGCCCTATATAAAGCACGTTGACAATGTTCTTGATGATCTCGCCGAACGCCAGCGTCACAATCGCCAGATAGTCGCCCTTCAGGCGCAGCACCGGAATTCCGATGATCACGCCCGCGATCGCCGCGCAGATCCCGCCGATCACCATCGCGATCGCGAGACGCAGCGGCGCAAACGGAATCGTATCCGCGAGACTGGTCGTCGCGACAATGCCCGCAAACGCGCCCACCGACATGAAACCGGCGTGTCCCAGCGAGAGTTCTCCGAGTATCCCGACGGTGAAATTCAGGGAAACCGCCATGACCACATAAGCGCAGATCGGAACGAGCTGTCCTTTGAGGGATGAGCTGATATTGCCGGTCGCCACCATGATCTGTACGATGATAAATGCGAGAATCACAATCCCGAAGGAAATCACTGTGTCCCGTTTTTTGCCTGCAAACAGGGTTTTGATTGATTTCATGGCAGCCTCCTCATACCTTCTCGTTGACGTGCTTGCCGAGCAGTCCGTCCGGCTTCACGATCAGGACGACGATCAGAACGGCAAAAACGACAGCATCCGACAGCTGCGTCGAGATATACGCCTTCGCAAAAATCTCTATGATTCCCAGCAGAATACCGCCGAGCATCGCGCCGGGGATAGAACCGATTCCTCCGAACACGGCTGCGGTAAACGCCTTGATGCCGGGCATGGAGCCGGTCGTCGGCATCAACGTCGGGTACGCCGAGCACAGGAGCACGCCTGCGATGGCCGCCAGACCGGAGCCGATGGCAAACGTCACGGAAATCGTGGTGTTGACATTGATTCCCATCAGCTGCGCCGCCCCCTTATCCTCTGAAACGGCGCGCATGGCCGTTCCCATTTTGGTCTTCGAGGTAAAAAGCGTCAGAGCCGCCATAATCACGAAGCAGGCGAGCACCGTCACCAGTGCCGTCCCCGAAATCGTGAGCTGCTCGCCAAAGAGCTTCACCGACCAGCTGCCCACCACCGAGGTGAACGTCTTCGGGCTGGAGCCCCAGATCAGCAGCGCCGCGTTCTGCAGGAAATAGGAAACACCGATCGCCGTGATCAGAACCGCCAGCGACGGCGCGCTGCGCAGAGGCTTATAGGCCAGCTTCTCCGTCAGAACGCCCAGCGCCGTGCACACGATAATGGCAAAAATCACCGAAATAAACGGAGAAAGGCCGAGATAACTCGTCGTGCAGAAAGAAATATAACCGCCCACCATGATGATATCGCCGTGCGCAAAATTCAGCATCTTGGCGATGCCGTACACCATGGTGTAGCCCAGCGCGATAATCGCGTAAACACTTCCCAGGCTGATGCCGCTGATCAAATAGGATAAAAAGGTCATGCGTTACACCTCAATTCTCATAAGAATGTGAAAAGCTCCAATGATGCAGGGCGGTGGTTTGCGCCCGCCGCCTGCGCCGCGCAAGCAATCGCCTCACACCATCGGAATGCGGCCGCAAGCAGCCGCCAAACGTTTGCGATAGGTAAGAAGCAGCGCAAGAGAGACTGTGCTCCCTTGCGCATTCCTTCTCGTCCTGTTCCGTTTTCCCTGCGCCGCCCGTGATGCGGCCGGGAGAAATCCGCTCCGGACAGCCGCCGTCACTCTGCAGGCAGCCGCCGGAATCGCGGAATTTTACAGACCTACGTACTTGCCGCCTTCGATGATCATACCCTTCGGGCTCTTGGAGACAGCACCGGTGGAATCCCATGTGATCCCGTCGCCGGTCAGACCGTCAAAGTTGAGGGTCGGGAAGGTCTGGATCATCAGATCGCAGAGCTCCTCTGCCGTCATATCCGCCGTCGCGCCGGATGCCTCGATGGCCTCCTTGTATGCATAGACGCAATCATACGCGTCTGCCGCGAACTGGTTCGGCACCTCGCCGAACTGCTCCTGATACTTCTGTACGAAGCTCTGGGTTCTCTCGTCCTCCGCATCCGCATTGAACGGGGTCAGAAGCATAACGCCCTCTGCCAGAGAGGTATCGAAGCCCTCCAGCGTCAGAATACCATCCATGCCGTCCACGCCGAAATACGTGAACTCATAGCCTTTCTCCTTAGCCTGCTGCAGGATCAGGGATGCCGGCTGATAATAGATAGGAAGGAACAGCAGATCTGCGCCTGCTGCGTTCGCCTCACCCAGCTGTACGGTGAAGTCATTGGACGTCGCATCCGTGAATGCGCCCGAATAAACGATTTCCAGTCCCTTTGCCGCAGCCTCCTCCTCGAACTTCTGGCGGATGCCATCAGAGTAAACATCATCACTGCGGTAGATGATCGCAATCTTCGTGCCGAGCTGCTGATCTGCAATGTAATCTGCAGAAGCGGTTCCCTGGTTCGGGTCAGCAAAGCACATCTGGAATACGTTGTCCTTGCCCTCGGTGACCGCCGTAGAAGATGCCGACGGCGTCAGCGCGAAGATTCTGTCCGCGAAGTTCTCGGTGGAAGTCGCCTCCATCGGCTTCGTGGTCACGGAACCAAGGGAAAGCTGTACGCCCCAGTCCTTCAGGGTGTTGTAAGCGGAAACCGCTTTCTCCGGATCGTTCTCATCGTCCTCGTAGTTCAGCTCGAACTGAACCGCGCCGCCCTCTGCGTTGATCTCGTCCACTGCGATCTGCGCGCCGTTCTTTACCGCATTTCCGTAAATAGCCGCCGCACCGGTCAGCGGAGCCGTGCCGCCGAGTTTGAAGACGCCGCCCGCTTCGCCGGTCGTCTCCGCCGCCTCTGCTGTTTCGGTGGTCTCTGCCGCCGCATCCGTGCTCTCTGCCGTCTCGGTCTGCGCCGTCTCCTCAGAAGCCGTGCTTCCCGAAGAGCTGCCGCAGCCGACCAGAAGCCCTGCGCACAGGGTGGCAGCCAATAATACGCTCACTGCTGCTTTTTTCATAATACTATCCTCCTCCACTTTTTTGTCTCTCCATGAGAAACAAATGTACTTCATTCACAGTACTTTTTGCATTATACACCACTTTAACACTTCGTCAAAGGATTTTTTGTGTTTTTCTATACATATTACCGATTTTACCATGCCAAAAACACCGTCTGCCGCCCTGAAAAGCCCACTTTCCCTGTAAAACCAGACAAATATCAGAGCTATTTTCCGTCAAAAAAAGAAATTTTGCCGGCACGCTGCAAAAATGAAGCGCATCGGCAAAATCCTCGTTTTAAAATTCGACAAAACGAGCCGAACTGCGTCCGCCTCCATGGGCCGCGTCCGCCGCCTCCCCGCTTCCGCCGCTCATATCGCCGGATTTCACCGCTCAGTCCGCTGCTCAGTTCGCCGGATTTCGCCGTTCAGACCGCCGCACATTTCGTCGGATTTCACCGCTCACTCAGACGCCGTTCTTCTCGCAGACGTCCGCCAGTACGCAGCCTTCGCACTGCGGCCCTCTCGCCATGCAGACCGCTCTCCCGTGATAGACGAACCGATGACAGAGGCTGCTCCCCTCCTGCGGCGGAATGATCTTCCAGAGAGCCATCTCCACCTTCTTGGGATCCTTGCAGTCGTGCACGAGCCCGATCCGGTTGCACAACCGGATACAGTGGGTATCCGTCACAATCGCAGGCTTTCCGAACACATCTCCCATAATCAGATTGGCGCTCTTGCGTCCCACTCCCGGCAGCTTCAGGAGCTTGTCAAATTCATCCGGCACCTGTCCGCCGTACGTATCCCGCAGTTCCTTCATACAGGCGCTGATGTCCCGCGCCTTGCTCGGCCCGAGTCCGCAGGGCTTCACATACCGCTCGATCTCCTCCACCGGCGCGGCTGCCAGCGCCTCCACGCTCGGATACTGCGCAAACAGATCCTTCACCACAATATTCACTCTCGCGTCCGTGCACTGTGCTGCAAGCCGCACACTGACCAGCAGCTTCCACGCCTCGTTGTAATCGAGTGTGCAGTCCGCGTCCGGATACTCCCTCCGCAGCCGCTCGATCACCTCGAGCGCTCTCTCCTGTATTGTCATACCCACCTCCATACCGCAGCATTCCTGATCTGTGCCGATTATACCACTCGGGCATGATGCTTGCCATAAAAAGAGTCAAAAAGAAAGCCGATCCCCGGAAGCAAGCTTCCGGTCCCGGCTTTCTTTCTGATTCCTTTTATGAATAAGTCGTAATGTTAATAGTTTACAATCTTTCCGAAATCAGCCTTTAACGCCGCGCCGCCTACGAGGCCGCCGTCGATGTCAGGCTGTGCGAAGAGCTCTGCCGCCGTCGCCGCGTTGACGGAGCCGCCGTACTGAATGCGGATCGCCTCAGCGGTCGCCTCATCGTAGATCTCCGCGATTGTCTGACGGATTGCGCCGCAGACTTCCTGTGCCTGTGCGGAGGTCGCGGTCTTGCCGGTTCCAATCGCCCAGATCGGCTCGTACGCGATGACCATGGACGCCGCCTGCTCCTTCGTCACGCCGAGCAGATCAGACTTGATCTGCAGACGGATCCAGTCAAGCGTTACGCCCGCCTCTCTCTGCTCCAGCGTCTCACCGCAGCAGAGAATCGGGGTGAGGCCGTGCTCAAATGCCTTTAAGACCTTCTTGTTGAGCATCACATCGTCCTCTTTGAAGTACTCTCTTCTCTCGGAGTGACCGATGATGACGAACTTCACGCCTGCGTCAACGAGCATTGCCGGAGCGATCTCGCCCGTGTAAGCGCCCTTCTCCTCATAGTACATATTCTCAGCGCCGACCTGCACGTTCGTGCCCTTCACCGCCTCGACTACCGGTACAATGTCAATCGCCGGTACGCAGTAAACCACGTCCACGGTGTCGCTCTCCACGAGGGGCTTTAACTCCTCCACGAGCTTAACTGCCTCGCTCGGGGTCATATTCATTTTCCAGTTTCCCGCAATAATCTTTCTTCTTGCCATGACTTCTCCATTTCCGAAGCGTCTCACATAAGCGCGGCAGACGCGGGCGATCGGTTCGCCGCCTCTGCCGCCTCCGTCTCCGACGGCGCTTCTGCACCGGAGACGAATAGATCAAAACAGATCAGAATCCGCTTCTTATTTGTCGTTCATCGCCGCTACGCCCGGAAGCTCCTTGCCCTCGAGGAACTCAAGGGATGCGCCGCCGCCCGTGGAGATGTGGGACATCTTATCGCCAAAGCCAAGCTGGTTGACAGCCGCTGCGGAATCGCCGCCGCCGATAATCGTGGTTGCATCGGTCTCTGCCAGCGCCTTTGCCACAGCAATCGTGCCAGCTGCGAGGGTCGGATTCTCGAACACACCCATCGGGCCGTTCCATACAACAGTCTTCGCCGTCTTAACCGCCTCCGCGTACATCGCCGCGGTCTTCGGACCGATATCGCAGCCCTCTCTGTCAGCCGGCATATTCTCTACGTCATAGATCTCGACCTCTACCGGAGCGTCGATCGGGCTCGGGAAGTCCGCAATCGTGACGGAATCCACCGGAAGAAGGAGCTTCTTGCCCAACTTCTCCGCCTTCTCCATCATCTCTTTGCAGTAGTCGATCTTGGTGTCGTCCACGAGAGACTTGCCGATCTCATAGCCCTGCGCCTTTAAGAAGGTGTAAGCCATGCCGCCGCCGATGATCAGGGTGTCGCACTTCTCCAGAAGGTTGGAGATGACGTTCAGCTTATCCGCCACCTTAGCGCCGCCGAGAATCGCCACGAAAGGACGCACCGGATTCTCCACCGCGTTGCCGAGGAAGTCGATCTCCTTCTGCATCAGATAGCCCACAACCGCAACCGGAACAAGGCTCGCCACACCGACGTTCGAGCAGTGCGCTCTGTGCGCCGTTCCGAACGCATCGTTGACGAAAACGTCGCAGAGGGAAGCCAGATCCTTGGAGAACGCCTCTCCGTTCTTCGTCTCTTCCGCTCTGTAGCGGGTATTCTCCAGAAGCACGACGTCGCCGTCCTTCATTGCCTCTACTGCCGCTTTCGCATTCGGGCCGACCACTTCCGGATCAGCCGCGAACTTCACTTCCTGACCGAGCAGCTCAGACAGTCTCTCCGCAACCGGAGCCAGAGAGAATTTCGGATCCGCCACTCCCTTCGGCTTGCCCAGGTGGGAGCAGAGAATCACCTTGCCTCCGTCCGCGATCAGCTTCTTGATCGTGGGAAGCGCCGCCACGAGACGGTTCTCATCCGTAATCTTGCCTTCCTTAAGCGGTACGTTGAAGTCGCACCGGCACAGAACGCGCAGTCCCTTTACATTGATGTCGTCCACCGACTTTTTATTCAGTCCCATAACTATCCTTTCTGCCGCAATTCACTGCGGCTCTGCGAGCAGAATTCCGCGCAGGCGGTTTCTGCGATGCAAACGTGAAAACCTTGTTTTCGCGCCGAAACGGAACATTTCGTAAAAAAGGATCCGGCCCTCTCAAAAGGCCGGACCCTTCTCTTGAATCCTTATTTGCTGTACTCTTCCGGTATCGGAATACGGAGCAGACGCTCCATCCCGAACTTACTGTAACTCGGAGAAGTACTTGATGGTGCGAACCATCTGGCTGGTGTAGGAGTTCTCGTTGTCATACCAGGAAACTACCATAACCTGCGTATTGCCGTCTTCCATCGGGGAAACCATGGTCTGGGTCGCATCGAAGATGGAGCCATAGGTGCTTCCTACGATATCGGAGGAAACTATCTCGTCGGTCGTGTAGCCGAAGGACTCGGTTGCTTCCTTCTTCATCTGCTCGTTAACCTGATCCTTGGTAACCTGGCCCTTAACAACCGCTACGAGGATCGTGGTGGAGCCGGTCGGTACCGGAACACGCTGTGCAGCGCCGATTAACTTGCCGTTCAGCTCAGGAATAACAAGGCCGATTGCCTTTGCAGCGCCGGTGCTGTTCGGAACGATGTTCACAGCGCCTGCTCTGGATCTTCTCAGATCGCCCTTTCTCTGCGGGCCGTCCAGAATCATCTGGTCGCCGGTGTAAGCGTGAATCGTGTTCATGATACCGGACTGGATCGGAGCAAGGTCATTCAATGCCTTTGCCATCGGAGCCAGGCAGTTGGTGGTGCAGGAAGCTGCGGAAATAACGGTATCGGAAGCCTTTAAGGTCTCGTGGTTTACATTGTAAACGATGGTCGGAAGATCGTTGCCTGCCGGAGCGGAGATAACAACCTTGCGAGCGCCTGCCTGAATGTGAGCCTCAGCCTTTGCCTTGGAGGTATAGAAGCCGGTGCACTCCAGAACTACGTCAACCTTTAACTCGCCCCACGGAAGCTCTGCTGCATTTGCCTTCTTGTAAATGGTGATCTTCTTGCCGTCAACAGTGATGGAGCCCTCGGTGTCGCCCTCGCCCTCTTCATAGCCTACGGTATCAGCCAGAGCGTACTTGCCCTGAGAAGAATCGTACTTTAACAGGTGTGCCAGCATCTTCGGGCTGGTTAAGTCGTTGATTGCAACTACCTCATAGCCCGGTGCGTTGAACATCTGTCTGAACGCAAGACGGCCGATACGGCCAAAACCATTGATCGCTACTCTTACTGCCATTTTAATTTCCTCCTAAATTGATGAAATTGTTTTGCCGCAGCCGATGCCGGCAACACGGCCCGGGATTCGATATTCTCAAATCCTGCTTTATGCAACAATCCGGCAAAATAAAACTTTTCATTTTACTTCGTCAAATTTTTGTCAGCACCTTTATTCTAACTAATTGATTCATAAAATTCAAGACGCAAAACCATAAAAATCCCGTAAAGTTGTATCAGCCCGCCCGTTCCGTTCATTTGCCATTCGTCCCATTGTGATCCCGGCGTTTTTTCTGTTATACTCTTTTGTATACGATACACTTTTGTATGATACGAGACTCTTTTGTGTTCTTATAAAAGTACTCTGGCCCGCTGCTTCGGTTTCAGACACCTCTTTCCGGAGCCCCGGGCAGAAAGGACTCCCATGCCTGTTTTATCCGATTACCATCTTCACTCCCACCACTCCGGCGACAGCGAAGCGCCTATGGAGGCGCAGATCAACGCGGCGCTGGCCGCAGGACTGACCTCCCTGTGCTTCACCGAGCATTACGACAGGGATTTCCCCTACGATAAGAATCCGGAAATTCCGTCCGGCGACTACGGAATGTTCGAGCTGGACATGGAGCGCTATCATGAGGAACTTCTCTCTCTGCGCCGGAAGTACGACGGACGCATCCGCATCCTGTTCGGCATAGAACTCGGTTTGCAGCCGCAGCTGAATGAGGACTACCATCGCTTTCTCGCCGACTGGCCTCAGCTCGACTTCGTGATCGGCTCCACCCACCTTGCGGGAGAGACCGACCCGTACTATCCGCGCTTTTTCGCCGGTCGTTCCGAGGAGGAGGCCTACCGGGAATACTTTGCGGGCGCTCTGTCCTGCGTGCGCGCCTGCGACTGTTTTGACTCCTACGGCCATCTGGACTACGTCGTCCGCTACGGCCCTACTATGGACCGCAACTATACCTATGAGAAGTACCGCGATCTGATCGATCCTCTCCTCGAACTCCTCATCGCCCGGGGCAAGGCGCTCGAACTCAACACCTCTCCCGCCTCCAAAGGATGCCGGGACTTAAATCCCTGCAAAGAGATCCTGAAAAAATACCGTTCGCTCGGAGGCGAAATGGTGACCGTTGGTTCCGACGCCCACACCCCGGACAAAATCGCCTCCTCCTTTGACCGCGCCGCACAGACGCTGCTGGACTGCGGTTTCTCACAGTACGTCACCTTTGAAAAGAGACAGCCTGTATTCCACCGGCTGTGAGCCATCGACGGCCTGTGCGTAAAATGTGTTATTCCCCCGCCAGACCACAGCATATCTTAGGCACAGGCTGTCATCAGGCTGACAGCAGCTCCTCCCTATCCTTCCGCGCAGATCGTGCCGCCGCAGAGGATATGCTCTCCCTCATAAAAGACGGCGGCCTGTCCCGGCGTGACCGCGCGGACGGGATCGGCAAAGTATGCGGTGATCTCATCCTCCCCCGTCCGCCGGATCCGGCAGGGCGCACCCCGGTGGGAATAGCGGATCTTACCAAGAGCCTCCCTCTCCGCTCCCACCGGAAATTCCGCCGGATCGAGCGCCATGAAATTCAGTCTGCTGCAGCGGAGTGTGCTTCCAAATACGTCCCCGCTCTCTCCGAGCACGACGGTATTCGTCTCCGGTATGATTTTTGTCACAAAGACAGGGCGCCCCATTGCAATCCCCAGCCCTTTTCTCTGTCCGACCGTATAATGCGTGATCCCTTTGCTGGGACCCAGATACGTCCCGTCCTTCCACTCAAACCGCCCCGGTCCCGGCGCCTGTTCCCCCGCCTCTCTCTCGAGAAAGCCCGCATAATCATCATCCGGTATGAAGCAGATCTCCTGACTGTCCGGTTTGGAAAAGACCGGCAGTCCCGCCTTCCTTGCAATCTCGCGGATCTCCTCTTTGCAGTACTCTCCCACCGGCATCAGCGTGTGCGACAGCTGAAACTGTGTCAGGTTATAGAGGGCGTATGTCTGATCCTTCTGCGCTGTCACTGAACTGCGCACGGAGAAGCGCCCACCGGGAAGTCTCTCCACGCGGGCGTAGTGTCCCGTCGCAATATAGTCCGCGCCGATCGCCAGACTCCTCTGCAGCATCGCCTCCCACTTGACGAAGCGGTTGCAGGCGATACAGGGATTCGGCGTCCTGCCCCGCAGATATTCCGCTGTAAAATAGTCCATGACCTGTCTGCGGAACACATCCCTGAAATCCATCACATAATAGGGGATTCCCAGAACCGCCGCCACGCGCCGCGCATCGTCCACCGCGCTCTGCCCGCAGCAGCCCCCCTCCTTCTCTATGGTGCAGGCGTCGTCTGACTGCCAGATCTGCATCGTCGCGCCGATCACCTCATAGCCCTGCTCCAGAAGCAGGTAAGCCGCCACTGAGGAATCCACGCCGCCGGACATACCGACTACCACTTTCTCTTTCATATTCTCTCCGCTTTCTCTCCGATCCCATGGGACACGTCGCGGCAGACAGCCGGTACTCCGCTCTGTACCCGCCATCTGCCGCCTCTGTATTCATCGTGTTTCCATTCCGGAGCAATTTACCGCTCCGTCTCCTGACTTTCCTGCGTCTCCTCGATGGGAACTGCCTCCGCCGCAGAGGTCGCCGTATTTGCGATCTCCTCGGCGGGAACTTCCTCCGCGGCCACCGCCGCCATCGTTTTCTCAACCTCTGCGGCGGGAACCGCTTCCGCCGCGGCAATCGCCTCCTGTGTCGCCTGAATCACCGGTGTAACCGGTTCCTCTTCGATCGACACCGCAGACTTCTCCGCCGGCTGGACGTCCTCCTCGCCTGCCGTCTGCGCTTCCTTTTCTGTCCCGGCATATTCCGCAGCAGCAGCGTCTGTACCTTCCCTGCCCGGCTCTTCCTTCTGTTCTCTGACCGCGTCGCCGGAGACAGCGCCGTGCAGCGAATCATCCTCCCTGTTCTCTGCCTGCGGCGTATCTGCCTGTCTGCTCTCCGTTTCTTCCTTCCCGCTTCTCTCAAACGGATAGATAATGCCGAACTGTCTGCGCACCTCATCCATCATTCGCATCACCGTCAGAGTCTCCTCGTGCGGCATCTCAGGACACTCGAGCCATCCGGCCTTGATCGCCCTGACGCAGGCCTGAATTTCATATTCATACCCCGTTTTCTGCTTCGGTCTCTTGTAGAAGCCGATCCTGTTATAGGCATTGTCGTACACCGCAACCGACTCGAAATTGTTGATGTTCTCAATGACCATGTATCCCTTGGTTCCCTGAATCACACCCTGCCGGTCGCCGACACCGATCATCGAAGCGTTCAGAACCGCCATACGGCCATCCCGGTACGTCAGTGCAATGCTGTCCTGCTCGTCAACGCCCGTCTCGGTATAGGTACAGTTCGCATTAATTTTCAGCACATCATTTCCGAACATCATCGACGCAAAGTGCAGCGTGTAGACACCGACGTCCAGAAGCGCGCCGCCCGCCAGATTCGGATCCATCATCCGCTTCACCCACCGGATATTGTAGGCGAGGTTTGCCGTCAGCATCACCGGATCGCCGATCACTCTGCTGGAGAGCACTTCCCTGATCTTGGCGTACATCGGCATATAGCGCGTCCACATCGCCTCGGTGACCAGCACGTTCTTCTCATCCGCCAGAGCAAAGATCTCCTGCGCCTGCTTCTCGCTGACCATAAAAGATTTCTCGCACAGCACGTGCTTCCCGTACTCGATACAGAGCTTCGCATTGGCATAGTGCTCCGAATGCGGCGTCGCAATATAAACGAGATCCACCTTTTTATCCCGAAGCAGTTCCTCATACGAGCCGTACGCCTTCTTGAAACCATGCTGCTTCGCAAACGCCTTCGCCTTGTCCAGATCGCGGGAAGCGACCGCATACGACTTCACCGAGGAGACCTTGCGCATCGTCTCCGCCATCAGCGAGGCAATATTCCCGCACCCCAGAATCGCCATATTCAGCTTTCCAAACATCTTCACCTCCATTATATCCCGAGGCAGCCCTGCTGCCTCGTTAGCGCTTTGTGATTCTCACAAAGCGCTATTGGAACTCAAAATACTCCGACTTCACATAGCCCGTCTCGCCGTTGAAGGTCACTCTCGTCCAGCCATCAGCCATTTTCATCTGCACATCGAGCGTCTCGCCCTGATAAACAGTCCCCAGACGCTCCGCCGACTCGCCTTCGCTTCTGCGAACCGTCACCGTCGTCAGCGCCGTCGCTTTCGTGGGATTGATCACCTCGTCCGCATTGGATGCTGCAGTCTGTTCCGTGCTCTGCGTTTCGCTCTCCTGTGCCTGCGTGTCCGTTTCTGCGGCGTCCCCCGTTCCGGAGGCATCGTCCGTCGCTGTGAAGAACTCCGTCTTTACATAAGCCTCCGTGCCGTCGAAATCAATCCGGCTCCACCCGTTCTCCTTGCTCTCCAGCAGCGGATACACGGCTCCCGCTTCTGTCTGCCCGATCCGATCCGCCGTTTCCGAATCCGAGGACCGCACATTGACCACTTCATTGGCCACCAGATACTGTGCCTGAGAAGCGGAATCTGCGCTTTCCGCCGCCTCTCCGGAGGTTTCCTGCGCCGCGCTCTCATCCGTCTGCTCCTGCGAAGCAGACTCTGCCGTATCCGCCTCCGACGCAGCGTCCGTCGCGCCCTCTCCGACCGCCTGTCCGTTGGCAGCCGCCAGAGCCTCTCCGACGGACACATCGAGCTGCGTCGTCAGATCATCGAGAAAGATCTGCAGATCCGGATCAGAGGCGAGCAGATCATTGTACTCCGCCGTCACCTTGTTGTTCAGATCCACAACGTCATCCTGCAGCGACACCTTCTGGATGTAATCCGTGACCTCTTCGCTTTCCTCTCCCTCGTTGATGTAGAGACTGCCGTTCTCATCGGTGCAGACATACATGGTCTGCATCCCCGGCACCTCCTGACCGTAATCCTTGAATTTCACTTTGGTGTAGGCGTAGCAGACGTAGGATCCGTCCACCGGTCCCGGCTTCGTATAGACGTCCACCGTTGTGTACGAATCAATATACTGCCCGATCTCCTGAATTCTGATCTTCTCGGTCTCGTCCATATTGGCGTTCATCTCCGCCACCCTGTCGGAATCCCCGTTGGCAAGCGCGGTGTAATACTCGATAATCAGACTGCACACATCCGGATAGGCGTTGAGTTCGAGCGGAATCTGCGCCTCTTCCAGCGCAGTGGTCCCCGCTGCGGACGCCTCCTGCGTCTGCTCCTGTTCCCGGGCGCTCGCCTCTCTGTTTGCGTACACAGCCACCAGCACCGTGATCAGCACACAAACCGCCAGCACGACGGGCATCACGATACGCAGATGATCTAAGATCCAATTCCCGATGAGATACAGTATTTCCTGTATACTATGGTTACGACGGTTTCCTTTGCGTTCTCTCATTCCCGCTGTTCCATATCCTTTCCTTGCAACTCTCTGCAAAACAAGTCTCTGCCAGACCGAATCGGCATAACAGACCCGGCATAACCGGATCTGCCAAAGCCTGCCGCGGCCATAGTCCCGACCGCAGATCCGCTCCTGTAAACCGCTCAGACCGGCTTTTCTCCCCCGAATATCAATTACGCACCGCCCCGTCCTGCGCGCCAGAGCGTCGCCGGTATCAGTGCGGTGCGTAAAAGAAAAATGCACTCGACAGGAATCGAACCTGCATCAAAGGCGTCGGAGGCCTCCGTTCTATCCATTAGACTACGAGTGCAAATGTCATGTATTACCTGTGCTGTTTTTGAAAAACCTTTGTTATCATATCATAGCGTTTCCGCCTTGTCCAGTGGAGAGTGCAGGATTTTTTCTTACTATTTTTTTAAGGACGTTCCCGGCCGCCTCCACACCATCTCCTGTGTCTGCCGCATTTCCACGGATATTCTCATGGAACTTCTGCAAAACGGATTCCTGCCTGCAGAGATCCTTGACGCCGGAAACCGCAGTGCGTCTTCTTCCAAAAACAACGGAATCCTGACGGATTCCGTTGCCCTTTGCAGCCGCGCGATTACGCTCTGGAGAGATACTCGCCGGTTCTCGTATCGATCTTGATCTTCTCGCCGGTCTCTACGAACAGCGGGACGTTGACCTGCGCGCCGGTCTCAACCGTAGCGGGCTTGGAAGCGCCTGTCGCGGTGTCGCCCTTGAAGCCGGGCTCCGTCTCGGTGATCTCCAGCTCAACGAACAGCGGCGGCTCTACCGCGTACGCATTGCCGTTATAGGAGCAGATCTTCACCATCTCGTTCTCTTTCACAAACTTCAGAGAATCAGCAACGACATCCTTCGCCAGAGCGATCTGCTCATACGTGGAATTGTCCATGAAATTGAAAAGATCGCCGTCCGCATACAGATACTGATAATCTTTTCTGTCGATTCTCGCCTGCGGGAACTTCTCAGTCGGGCGGAAGGTTCTCTCCACCACGCCGCCGTTGATGATATTCTTTAACTTCGTTCTGACGAACGCCGCTCCCTTGCCGGGCTTTACATGCTGGAACTCTACGATCTGACATACATTTCCGTCAATTTCAATGGTAATGCCGTTTCTGAAATCACCTGCAGTAATCATGCACTTAATCCTCCTAAAGTACCTATCCTATATCGCGCCCGTTTCCGCGAGCGCGCTGTAATTCCATATTAGTGTATACTATGAAAAATGAATTTTCAACTGTTTTTTTCGTTTTGGGCGTGCTCCACAATATAATCAATGGCCTCCAGATAGCCGTCAAGGCCATGCCCGACGATCTGATGGTCGCAGGCCGGAGCCGTCACAGACTGTTTCCGGAACTCCTCCCGCGCGTTAATATCGGAGATATGCACCTCGACCTTCGGCACAAAAACGCTCTTTAACGCATCGTGAATCGCATAGCTGTAATGCGTATACGCCCCCGGATTGATCACAACGCCATCCGTCCCGTCGTAGTAAGCCTCCTGAAGACGGTCAATGATCGCCCCCTCATGGTTACTCTGAAACGGATTGATCTCCGCTCCCACCTCAGTTCCCTTGTCCTGAATCATTTTAATCAGCGTATTGTAGCTCTGATCCCCGTAAATCGATTTCTCCCTGATTCCGAGGAAATTCAGATTCGGCCCGTTAATCACCAGTATTTTCATACTCACCCTTTCCGCCGCAGTCCGCCTGCGGCCCTGTGTGCTCCGTTTTCCTTATATCCGCCGCTCCAAAAGCGCCTTCTGATTCTCCCTGCACAGAATCTGGCGCGCGATTTCCGCCGGACGGCGTCCGTCCACGGAAACCGCAAAGTCCGCAGCGTCCTCATAACAGCTGCGCCGGCTCTGCATCAGATCTGTGACCTTGCGCATCCTGTCGTCTCCCTGAAGAAGAGGGCGCGTCGTATCTCCGCTCAGACGGTCGATCACCGTCTGCGGCTTCACCTGCAGCCACACAACCTCGCCGAGGCGGTGCAGCAGATCCCGGTTCTCCTGTCTCAGAATCATGCCTCCGCCCGTGGCGTAAACCCGGCCGTCCGCACCTTCCCCGACCAGCTTCTGCAGCAGCTGCGTCTCTCTCCTGCGAAATCCCTCCTCGCCCTCGGCGGCAAAAATCTCAGTGACCGAAACGCCGGTCTCCTGTTCAATCATAACGTCCGTATCGAAAAATTCCCTCCCGGAAAGCGCGGCGATCCGTCTGCCGATCGTCGTCTTGCCACTCCCCATAAAGCCGATCACGACGTAATTGGTCTTTCTGTTCTGCTCACTCATCGTATTACTCTGCTCTCCATTCCGGAGCGTTCGGTCAATTTCAGATTTGCGTCTGTCATCCTCTATTGTCCTATTGCCTCTTTTAACTGTTTCAGCAGCTTCTGCGCCTCCTGCGGCTCCACCGCGACGTCGTTCCAGTACTCATACGCCGCAATTCCCTGCCACAGCAGCATGGCGAGCCCGTTTGCCGTCCGTCCGCCCGCCTGCCGCACTCTCCGCAGAAAAGCCGTCTCCTCCGGCCTGTAAATCAGATCGAAAGCGTAGTCGATTCTCCGGAAAAAGTCCTCCGCCTCCACCGGCGTCTCCTCACAGTGCGGATGAAGACCGACGCTCGTACACTGCAGGGCGATCATGCGCTCCTGCGGCAGCTGATCCAGCTCGTCATAGGTCAGCGCCCTCACTTTAGTCTCCGGATAAAAACGGCTCACCTCTTTCGCCAGTTCCTGTGCCTTCTCCCTCGTCCGGTTGATAATCCACAGAGAGAGCGCGCCTTCTTC
>JAUNGV010000059.1 GCA_030524225.1 Eubacteriales bacterium | reverse complement strand
GAGGCGCAGCAGCTGATTACGGAGGCGGGCCTGACGGCGGATGTGCAGTACCGCGTGGACAATTCGGTGGAGGTTGGCCGTGTCATCGGGCAGGAACTGGCAGCAGGAGAGGTGGTTGCACAGGGCAGTACGCTGACTTTCTATGTGAGTGAAGATGAGGAGGCGGAACCGGAGGAAGAGTCGGAGCCGGGAGAAGAACCGGAAGCGGCACCGGAGCCGGAACCGCAGGATAATGCGGCGACACAGGCGACGACGGCTCCGCCGCAGAATGACGCCGGAGCGGAGACAGAAATACCGGACGCGTCAGGAGGAAGCTTTACGCCCGGATATGGGGAGAGCATGCTGACCTATATCAATCAGTACAGGACAGAAGCGGGGGTGGCTCCGTTGGCATGGGATACGGGATTGGCAATAGAGGCGCAGCAAATTGCGATAGAGAAGGAGAAGGACAGAGAAACCACGTTCCATGGAAGTGGTTTGAGTATGTGGATGTTTAATATTGGCTCAGGGACAGCCGAAGAGAGCGTGCAGGCTATTATGCGAAGCACGGCCAAAGATGTTCTGCTGGATGCAAAGCTTACGGTAATAGGAGCGGCTAGATATATTACAGCGAGTGGAGAATATTATTACACATTTGCTTACCGTTAATCTTCAGGTAGCTGTTCCAATTCTTACCGATAATGTGCCGATTCTTACAAAAAAAGGCAGAGTCTGGCAGGACGTGTATGATAAGATCATCAAAATTCTTATGGAGGAGAGAGAAAATGAGAGAAGTAAGGACAGACAGAAACATATGGAAGGATCTGGTGCTGTGGTATGTGGTAGCTGCGGTTGTTTTCTTTATTGTTGAGATCATTATTTTGTCCGTATCGTCTGCATCGGTCGGGTTCGGCAACAATCTATTCGGTGGTTTGCTTGGTTTCTTTTTCAGCGGCATTTGGGGAATCTTTTTTGCCGGTGTTGCTTATACGGCGATCACAATCTACAAGATTTACTATTTTTACCACCTGACACAGGATCTGAACACAGTGTGTTCTCATGTGGAGAGAAGCGAGGAGGAGAACTCCTGGAATTACATCATCGTCTGGCTATTGGATTGGCTGACGGTGGGGGCGTATGGGCTGTACTGGATTTACAAGCAGGGCGGCAGACTGCACGATACGCTTGGTGAATACCGGATCAAGACACAGGAGACGGGACTGATGTATTTCCTGTGGAATACGCTTGGAGCGATACCGCTTGGTGGGTTTATCTCTGACTATTTGCTGATCAAGAATCTGAATAAGGCGTGCATTGCATATACAAAGGGCGTGGCGCCGCAGTCTGCGAGACAGGAGGAACCCAGAGTGTCAAGACCGGTGATGTCTGCCGCACCCGTGGATGACGACGATGATGTGACGAGATCGGTTCCGGTGATTGTCTGCATTAAAGGAGAGTATGCAGGACAGGAGCTTACGGTTTCACAGGGACAGGAGATTGTAATGGGGCGCGATGCGCAGAAAGCAAATCTGATCTTTTCCTCGGAGAAAATCAGTAAGATTCACTGCCGTATTACCTTCAATGCCAGAGAAAACTGCTACTATGTCACGGATTACTCCAGAAACGGCGTGACGGTAAGTGGTGGAAAGCGTCTGGAGGCGGGGCATCCGGAGCGGTTGAACAGGGGAACGCAGATCACGTTGGGTGAGAGCGAAGTATTCCAACTGAGATAAGGAAGGAGAAGTGGTATGAATTTAGTTCAGTGTGAAGCGGGGCATTTTTACGATGGAGATAAGTACGCTTCTTGTCCGCACTGCGCGAGAACAGGGCAGGAAGCGGGAGAGACGGTTCCGGTGGATAAGGCTGCAGAGGGAACGATGATCAAGTGCGGCAAAGGGCATTACTATGATTCGGCTAAGTTTTCTTCCTGCCCGTATTGTGAGCAGGAGGGAAAGGAATATGAGGAGACGGTACCCTTGGAAACGAAAAAGGAAACGACGCTGGCAGATCTTGTAAACAGTGGAAAGAGAACGGTTTTTGCGGATGAGGATAAGACGATCAGTCTGAGTATGACCAAGAAAGGAACAGAGCCTGTAGTCGGCTGGCTGGTCTGCATCAAAGGAGAGTCGGAAGGAAAGAGCTATCCGCTTAAGGCGAACAAGAATTTTATCGGCCGCGCGTCGGTCTCTGACGTGGTGATAGAGGGGGACACGAGCGTGTCAAGAGAGAAGCATGCGGTTATCATCTACGAATCGCACGCAAGGATCTTTATCGCACAGCCTGGAGAATCGAGAGAACTCTACTATCTGAACGGAAAAGTAGTGCTGAATAACGAAACCCTGAAGGCGTATGATATTCTGGAGATCGGCGGAACAAAGCTGCTCTTTATGCCGCTGTGTGGTGAGAAATTCAGCTGGGAAGACGTGGGAAAAGAAGAAAAAGAAGGTGAATGAAGAAAATCTGCAGAGGAAAGAGATCGGTTTATATGGAAGAAGCGGTGTCTATGCAGGCGCGCTGATTAAGCTGGTCGGCGGCAGACTTGTGATAGGGCGTGATCCGCGCGTATGCAATCTGATTTTGCGCGGCGAAAAAATCAGCCGGAAGCATTGTTCCATCATCTTTGATGACCAGAGCGACTCCTACGTTGTCACGGATCATTCTATCAATGGTGTCTTTTTGGAAAACGGTGACAGGTTATGCCTTAATGTTCCTATGTATGTCGGGCGTGGGAGTATCATTTATATTGCGACGCCGGAGAACAGTTTCAGATGTTTGTAGCAATTTTATAGAAAAAAAGAGAGTAGAAGAGAGGGGCGTCGTGCTCCTCTCTTTTGACGATAATTTATGAAATTTTTTTAAAATGTACTCCTTTTGTTCGACCAGTTCACGGTTAAGAGCTGGATTCATATTTTTAGGCTGCTTGACGTCCTTTTTCTGCTTGAGCAGCCCGTGGATCGCTATGGAGGGAGCGATGAGCGGCGCGCTGCTGGAAAATTATGTGGTAACGGAACAGGAGAGGCAGCCGCCGGTTGACAAAGCGGCGGGGAGAGAGTACGCTTCTCGTAGTTAGTGATAGGTAACTATCGCTGGCAAAGGACAGAGACGGAGAGAACGGGTGCAGCGCACAGCAACGAGGTGATGACGCTCCGGAAGCCCTTCGGAGAGTGTGATGGCAAAGCCGCAGGCAAGCCGCGGCAGGGAGGTCAGAATGACAAAATATACGTTAAAAATCGACGGCATGATGTGTGGGATGTGCGAGGCGCATATCAATGATGTGATACGGCGCGAGGTCGCGAAGGCGAAGAAGGTCTCCTCATCGGCGGGCAAAGGCGTGTCGACGTTTGTGACCGACGGGGTGGTGGACGAGGAGCGCCTGAAAAAGGCGATCGCGGACACGGGATATACGCTCGTCTCAATGGAGAGCGAGCCGTATGTCAAGAGAGGATTGTTCGGCTGAGCGGGCGCGGCCCGGAACAATGCTCCGCGCTGCGCCCGCCCTGCGGCCCGGAACAATGCTCCGCGCTGCACCCGCCCTGCGGCTCGAAAATGCTGCGCATTTCCTCGCTTACGGCTGTCGCCGTATCCAGAAGAAGGCGGGAAAGCACGGTGTGCTGAGCAAGCTCCCCACCCCGCATTTTCCCGCCTTCTTCTGCGCAGGGCTCGTAGAGTATTAAAATTTTCTAAAGTTTATGTTGACAAACTTTTTCACATAGCTTATGATAAGTTGACGGTTAGCACTTGCTAACTATTTATTTGCGTGCAGGTTAGTTTTTGCTAAGTTCTGCGGCAGGTTGAAAACGGGAGTTTCCCGGGATTTTGACCGCAATCTTGGTGCCGGTGCGGGAATGTGCCGGCGGGGAGGATGAGGTAATATGATGCCTTTAACGATGGCCCCTGTGGGAGAGCCGGTTACCATTAAGAAGATCACCGGCAAGGACGAGATCCGGCTGCATCTGGCAGAGTTGGGTTTTGTGGTGGACAGCGATGTAACCGTTGTCAGCGAGAACGGCGGCAACCTGATCATTCAGGTCAAGGACAGCCGGATTGCGCTCGGCAAGACAATGGCTAATCGAATAATGTTTTGACCCCAAAAGACACTTTTGGAGAAGAAGAGGAGGAGAGAAAGTGAAGACACTGAAAGATGCCAAGGTTGGCGAAACCGTTACGGTGGCGAAGCTTCACGGCACGGGTCCGGTCAAGCGCAGAATCATGGACATGGGCATTACCAAGGGTGTGGAAATTCACGTCCGCAAGGTGGCGCCGCTCGGTGATCCGATGGAGCTGACGGTTCGCGGCTATGAGCTGAGCGTCCGCAAGGCGGAAGCCGAGATGATCGAGATCGCGTAAGAAAAGAGCCGCATCAAAGCGACAGTATGAAAAAGTGCACTGCATGTGAGCAAAGAAAGGAGCATTCCAATTATGGAAAGCATTAAAATTGCATTGGCAGGTAACCCGAACTGCGGTAAAACCACGCTGTTCAATGACCTGACCGGCGCGAACCAGTACGTCGGAAACTGGCCCGGCGTTACCGTAGAGAAGAAAGAGGGACAGCTTCGCGGTCACAAGGGAGTCGTGATTCAGGACTTGCCGGGTATCTACTCTCTCTCCCCGTACACGCTGGAGGAAGTCGTTGCGAGAAGCTATCTCGTCTCCGAGAAGCCGGACGCAATCCTCAATATCGTCGACGGAACGAACATCGAGCGTAACCTGTATCTGACGACGCAGCTGATCGAGCTCGGCATTCCGGTGGTAATGGCGATCAACATGATCGACCTCGTCCGCAAGCACGGCGATTCGATTGATATTAAGAAACTCGGCTCTGAGATCGGATGTAAAGTCGTTGAGATGAGCGCGTTAAAGGGCGAGGGAAGCCTTGCAGCGGCGGAAGAGGCCATCAAGGCAGCGAAAGCCGGCAAGGCGGCAGAGCTTCCGCACGTCTTTACGGGCAGCGTGGAGCACGCGATCGCGCATGTCGAGGATGTCATCAAGGGCAAGGTGGACGATCGTTTCCTTCGCTGGTATGCGGTAAAGCTCTTTGAGCGCGATGAGAAGGTGCAGGAAGAGTTAAAGCTGGATTCCGCGACGCTTGCGGCGATTGACGAGAGCGTCAAGTCCTGCGAGAAGGAAATGGATGACGATGCGGAGAGCATCATCACCAACCAGAGATACACCTACATCAACGGCGTGGTTGGCAAGGCGGTCAGGAAAAAAACGAAGAAAGGTGAGATGACCACCTCCGACAAGATCGACCGCATTGTGACGAACCGTATTCTGGCTCTGCCGATCTTTGTCGTCGTGATGACGCTTGTGTACTATATTTCCGTATCCACCCTCGGTACGGTCGTGACTGACTGGACGAATGATACGCTGTTCGGCGGCTGGATTCAGCCGGGCGTACAGGCGTTTCTGGAGAATATCGGCGCGGCGGAGTGGGTTGTCTCCCTCGTAGTTGACGGTATCATCGGCGGTCTGGCGGCTCCGATCGGATTCGCTCCGCAGATGGCGATTGTGTTCTTCTTCCTGTCGATCCTGGAGGACTGCGGCTACATGGCGCGTGTCGCGTTCATTATGGACCGTATCTTCCGCAAGTTCGGCCTCTCCGGCAAGAGCTTCATCCCGTTCCTGATCTCCTCGGGCTGCGGCGTTCCGGGTATCATGGCGAGCCGTACGATCGAGAATGAGAAGGATCGCCGTATGACGATGATCACGACGACCGCAATTCCCTGCGGCGCGAAGCTCCCTGTTATCGCTCTGATCGCGGGCTTTTTGATGGGCGGCGCATGGTGGATGGCTCCCCTGATGTACTTCGCGGGCATTATCGTTGTTATCGTATCCTGCATTATCCTGAAGAAAACCAAGATGTTTGCAGGCGATCCGGCTCCGTTCGTTATGGAGCTGCCTCAGTACCACGTTCCGTCGATCAAGGGCGTTCTGCTTCACGTGTGGGAGCGCGTATGGGCGTTCTTAAAGAAAGCGGGAACAATCCTGTTCGTCTGCTGCGCGGTGATGTGGTTCCTTGCAAGCTTCGGTGTGCAGGACGGCGCGTTCGGTCTTGTTGACACAGAGAATTCCCTGCTCGCGGTTGTCGGCGGCGCGATTGCTCCGATCTTCATGCCGCTGGGCTTTGGCACATGGCAGGCAGTGGCGTCCTCTCTGAGCGGTTTCGTTGCAAAAGAGGGTATCGTCTCCACGATGGGCGTTCTGGCAGGCCTCGGCGAAGTCGAGGAGTATGCGGACGACATGCGCACGGCGTTTGCGCAGTTCTTCCCGACCGGAATTTCGGCGGTTTCCTTCCTGCTCTTTAACATGTTCGATTCTCCGTGCCTGGCGGCTATCTCCGCTCTGGCGAAAGAGATGAACTCCAAGAAGTGGGTGGCGTTCGGCCTGATCTTCCAGAACGTGCTGGCATACTGCGTCGCTCTGATGGTTTACCAGATCGGCGGACTGGTGCTCGGTGAGGTTGCGTTCAGCGCGGCTACGGTTGTGGCGATCGCGGTTCTGGCAGTGCTTCTCTTCCTGCTGTTCCGTCCGGATCCGAACAAGAAGGGCGCGAAGGCGTAATGAATCAATAAAAACACAGCGGAGGCTGTGAGCGTAGGCAGGGGCGGCGCAAAAGAGCGCGCGGTTCCTGCCCATCGCTACCATAAGAGCCGTTTGCCGAGCTGTGAGGTTCGGAGGGCGGCAAAGCCGAATCCGACGGCGCGGAGCACATCTGCG
Source organism: Eubacteriales bacterium (assembly GCA_030524225.1). GTDB lineage: Bacteria > Bacillota > Clostridia > Lachnospirales > Lachnospiraceae > CAG-791. Next base: position 12,360 of record JAUNGV010000059.1, on the reverse strand, counting down.
GCGGAGCGGGAAGCGGGGATTCGGTTTTGCGGTCGGGGCCGGGAACGAAAGAAGAGAAGAGGTGACGGGGATGAAGGTAAATCTGACCCTTGGCACTGCGGATATTGTGGTGTTGGCGGTAATAGGGATTTTACTGGTGGCGGCGGTATTCACGATCGTCGGATTTTTCAGGAAGTAATCCCGGACAGGAGGCAGTGATGATGGAAATGGTATGGAATCTTCCCACAGTGATTGTGTTTGCAGTGGTGTGCGCGCTGGTGGCACTCTGTATCTGGAAGCTGGTGCGCGACAGGAAATCGGGACATCCCAGCTGCGGAGGGAACTGCAGCGGCTGTTCCATGGCGCAGCATGAGGCGCGTTTCGGCCAGAGCAAAGGCGGAAATCACCAGTGCGGCTGCCACTGAGCGGAGAAAAATGGCCGGGCGCAGGCAGAGAAGGCGCTGAGCGGAGAAAACGGCCGGATTCAGGAAATGTGCCGCTGAGCGGCGGGCGCGGGAGTGATTCTCCGGGCGAAAACGGCGCAGTGAAGACTCTCCGCTGAACAGGCGGGGCATCGGGCGCCACACACAGTAAGGACGTGCGTTAATGAAAAACCGCAGGGTCACGAAGAAGAGACAGGATTCGGCAGACGGGCGGTTTTTCTTTTTCAAAGAGGTTAGCGCCATCTAACCTCAGAACAAGCAATTGTTCAGAAAGGGGCAGATTATGAGCGTAGTGATTGTAGGCGGAAACGACTGTATGGTCAGGCAGTATATGGACCTGTGCGAGAAACACCAGTGTCAGGCCAAGGTTTTCACACAGATGAAGAGCGGTCTGAAGCGCAAGATCGGCAGTCCGGATCTGATGGTGCTGTTTACGAACACCATGTCGCACAAGATGATCCATTATGCGTTAAACGAGATCAAGGGGCAGAACACCATCGTTGCGAGATCTCACTCGAGTTCCAAAACTGCGCTGGAAAATATTCTGCGCGAGTATGCATGTTGACGGAGTATGATGATACAGGCGACGCAGCGGGAGAAAAGTATATACGGAGAGGAAGTCTGCGTGCAGGCGCGCACGCAGGAGAGCACGCTCTACCGGCTTAAGGGGCTGGACGGCGGGGAGGTTCTGATGACCTCCTATGCGCTTTTTCCGGGAATCGAACTGATTTATAACGATGTGCACACGCATTCCTGCGGCATTGAGAAGGGGGTAAACGGCAATCTGTTCGAGATCAATCACTGTGCGGAGGGGCGGATCGAATGCCGCTTCCGCAAAGATTATCTCTATCTGGGGCCGGGGGATCTCGCGATCAGCCGCAAGGACGGAGTGGGACACAGTTCCTATTTCCCGCTGGGGAAATACCGCGGTTATTCGCTGCTGATCGATGTGGACCGCGCGCCGCAGACGCTCTCGAGCTGTCTGGAGGGCGTGGATGTCAGACCGGCGGAAATCCTGCGCCGGTTCTGCAGCGACCGCTGTTTTCTCCGGCGTGCGGACGCCGGGATCAGCCGGATTTTTGCCCAGATGTACGAGGAGCCCTCGGAGAGCCGGAAGGGATATTTCCGGATCAAGGTGCTGGAGCTGCTTCTGTATCTGGATGCGATGGAGCTGTCGCAGGAGAGAGAGAGGACGAAAGGGCTCTCCGCGCCGCAGGTGGAGATCGCCAAGAATGTCTGCCGCTATCTGACGGAGCATATGGACAGCCATGTGACGCTGGAGGAGCTGGCCTCGATTTTCCATGTCTCGGGGACCCATTTAAAGAACTGCTTCAAGGGAGTTTACGGAATTTCTGTTTACGCCTATATCCGGGGACAGAAGATGCAGGCCGCCGCCGCCGCGCTGCGCGGGACAGACTGCACGGTGCTGGAAGTGGCGGGGCAGTATGGTTATGACAACGGCAGCAAGTTTGCCAAGGCCTTTCAGGAGGTGATCGGCGTGACGCCGAAGGAGTACCGCAGGAGAAGCCGGGCGGAGAATGCTGCATCAGGGGACAGAAGCAAACACCCCGCGTCTGAGGCTGCAAAAGAGAAGAAGAGTGAATCAGAAGCGGAGGGTGGGCGAAGAGCCGGAGAATTGGAAGAACTGCTGCGCAGCTGACTGAGTATGCAGGAGAAATATCCCGCTTTCTGTAAAAGAAGGAGGAAATTGACGGGTTATTATCAGATATTTTTTGGAATTATTTGCGAGTAAGTTATGAATAACTCGCAAAAAGAAAAATTTATGGAAAATTATGTCCAAATGGAGCCGAACGAGGGGATAATCCAACCTATAATAAATCACCAATGTCCGGTGATTTGCGGCGGGAGCCTGCGGGCATCCCTGACTGCGTGATACGCTGTGGCGGAGCCAGTTCCGGACTGCAGCGTATTTTTGTTTGGGGAAAGGGGAGACCGGAGAGGAAACCGCCGGAAGCAGAAGGAAAAACGGCAGACGAAGCGGCGCAGGAGACAGAGCAGCGACAGTGGCGCGGGAGCGCGAAAGGAGAACAGAATGATGAAATTAGATAAAGAAGCGTGGCAGAAGATCGGTTTATTTGCGGGCGGCGTGCTCTTTGGCACGGCGGGTATTTCCCTGCTCGGCAGCAAGGACGCCAAAAAGGCATATACGCAGGTGACGGCGGCGGTTCTGCGCGGCAAGGAGTGCGTGATGAACAAGGCGACCGTGATCAAGGAGAATGCGGACGATATTCTGGCGGATGCGCAGGATATCAACGAGAAGCGTGCAGAGGCGGAGGCCGCTGCAGTTGTGGAAGACGCGGCAGAGGCAGAAGCAGAGGCGTAAGCCGCTGCAGGCAGAGGCGTATCCGCTGCGGTTGCGGTGACCGGGATGCAGGTGTAAGATGTTGCTGAGAGTGCGTCGCAGGGAACGCCATGAACGTGGTGTCTGTGACACGCGAAGTGCAGACACAGGCCGCCGGCCGGAACGGATGAATCAGAAATAAAAGAATTAAGAGAGCGCCGGAAGAGGATTCCGGCGCTTTTGCCAACGGCGCGGTCAGAGGGAGAGCGCGCCGGTATGGAGGTAAGGCATGAAATGCAGAATTTTACATGAATCCCGGGGATCTCTCCGGGTTCATATGGAAGCGCCCCGTATGACGCTTGAGCAGGCGGACCGGCTCGAATATTATCTGCGCGCGCAGGCGGGCGTGCGGGACGTGAAGGTATATGACAGAACCGGAGACGCGATTGTGCGCTACCGGGAGACGGAGGCGGGGAGTGTGCGCGGTGCGGTTCTCCTTGCGCTGGCCCGTTTTTCCTATGAGGATGAGAGGGTGAAGGAACTGGTGCCGGATCACACGGGACGGCTCTTAAACCGCCAGTACGAGGACAGGCTGGTCTTTACCGTGCTGCGCCGGGGATTTATGAAGCTCTTTTTCCCGATGGGACTGCAGAACGCGGTGACGGTGGCGAAGTCAGTCCGGTATATCTGGAAGGGACTGCGCTGTCTGCAGAAATCCGGACTGGAGGTACCGGTGCTCGATGCGACGGCAATACTCGTCTCTGTGCTGCGCCGCAGTTACGGGACGGCGTCGTCTGTCATGTTCCTGCTTGACATCGGGGATATTCTCGAGGAGTGGACGCACAAGAAATCGGTGGATGATCTGGCGCGCACGATGTCTCTGAATGTGGATAAGGTCTGGATGAGGCGGAGCGGAGACGGGCAGGAGGTGCTCGTGCCCGTCCATGAAGTCGGTGTCGGAGACGATATCGTGATCCGGACCGGCAATATGATTCCGCTTGACGGGAAGGTGGTTTCCGGGGAGGCGACGGTCAATCAGGCGTCGATCACGGGGGAATCGCTTCCGGTGCGCAAGGAGAGCGGGAGCGTCGTCTATGCCGGAACGGTCGTCGAGGAGGGCGAATGCGTCATCCGTGTCGATAAGGCGATGGGCGGCGGGCGCTACGATCGGATCGTGCGCATGATCGAGGAGTCGGAAAAGCTCAAGTCGCAGACGGAGGACCGCGCCTCTCATCTGGCGGACCGTCTCGTGCCGTACACGCTGGGCGGCACCGTTCTCGTCTATCTGCTGACGCGCAATGTGACGAAGGCGCTGTCAGTGCTGATGGTTGATTTCTCCTGTGCGCTCAAACTCTCCATGCCGATTGCGGTGCTCTCGGCGATGCGGGAGAGCAGCTATCATCATGTCTCTGTCAAGGGCGGCCGTTTCCTGGAGGCTGTCGCGCAGGCGGACACGATTGTGTTTGACAAGACGGGTACGCTGACGCACGCGACGCCCCGGGTTGCGCAGGTTGTGACGTTCGGCGGTCATGACGAGAGAGAGATGCTGCGCAGTGCCGCCTGCCTGGAGGAACACTATCCGCACTCGATTGCAAACGCGGTCGTCGCGGAGGCAAAGCGCCGGGATCTGCGCCACGAGGAGCATCACTCCAAGGTGGAATATGTGGTGGCCCACGGCATTTCCAGCATTATGGAAGGGCAGAAGGTCGTGATCGGCAGCTACCACTTCGTCTTCCAGGATGAGGGCTGCGTCGTTCCGGAGGGGGAGCAGGAGAAGTTTGCGGCGCTTCCTGACGAGTATTCGCACCTTTATCTGGCGATGGCGGGAGAGCTGGCGGCGGTGATCTGCATCGAAGACCCGCTGCGGGATGAGGCGAAGGATGTCGTGAGAGAACTCCATGAGCTGGGACTCTCCAAGATCGTCATGATGACGGGAGACAGCGAGCGGACGGCAAGAGCGGTTGCGGCGGCGGTCGGCGTGGACGAATACCACGCCGAGGTTCTGCCGGAGGACAAGGCGGCTTTTGTGAAAAAGGAGCATGAGGCGGGCCGCAGGGTGATTATGATCGGAGACGGGGTGAATGATTCCCCGGCGCTCTCGGAGGCGGACGCGGGCATTGCGATCAGCGACGGGGCGGCCATCGCGAGAGAGATCGCGGATATCACGGTCTCGGCGGACGATTTGCGGGCGCTGGTGACGCTGCGTCGTCTCTCCGGGGCGCTGATGAGCCGGATTGACCGCAACTACCGGTTTATTATGAGTTTTAATCTGCTGCTGATTCTGCTGGGGGTCGGCGGCGTGGCGGCTCCGACTACGACGGCGCTGCTGCATAATCTCTCGACAATCGGCATCGCGCTTGACTCGATGACGAATCTGCTCGAAGAGGAGGAGTGAGGCTGAGGCAGGGGTGACGCCGAGAGGGGCGCTCCGGAATGGAGAGTATTATGACCTTACAGCAGCTACGGTATATCATAGAAATTGTGGAGTCCGGTTCGATCAGCACTGCGGCGCAGCGGCTCTTTATCTCACAGCCGAGCCTTTCCAAGGCGGTGGCGGAACTGGAGAAGGAGATGGGGATTCCGATCTTCTACCGCAGCAGCCGGGGCGTGGTACTGTCGGAGGAGGGGACGAAGTTTCTCTCCTATGCCAGACAGGTGGTGGAGCAGGCCGATCTGCTGGAACAGCAGTATAAAAACGGGACGCCCGCGCGCCGCGTATTCGCGGTATCCTCGCAGCACTATGCTTTCGTCGTCAATGCGTTTGTAGCGCTCGTCAGGGAGTACGGGAAGGAGAAGTACGAGTTCACACTGCGGGAGTCGCGCACCTTTGACATTATTGAAGATGTCAGGACACAGCGCAGCGAGCTGGGGGTGCTGTATTTCAGCGAGTTTAACCGGGAAGTGCTTCTGCACGCGCTGGAGAACGCGGATCTGAAATTCACGCCGCTTTTCACAGCGAAGCCCCATGTTTTCGTGAGCCGGAAGAATCCGCTGGCGGCAAGGAAGAGCGTGTGCCTCGGGGATCTGAGCGATTATCCGCGTCTGACGTACGAGCAGGGAAACAATAACTCATTCTTCTATGCGGAGGAGCTCCACAGCACACAGGAGAGCCCGAAAAATATTGTCGTGACGGACCGGGCGACGCTCTTTAACCTGCTGATCGGACTGGACGGATATACGATCTCGTCCGGCGTGCTCTCGAGCGATTTAAACGGTGATCAGATTGTGGCCGTCCCGCTGGAGAGCGCGGAACGCATGGAAATTGTTTATCTGCAGCCCCAGGGGCGTCCCCTCGGCGAGATGGCGGAGCGATACGTCGCCCAGCTGCGGGCGTATATCGCGGGGTACACCGGATAAATCAGCCGGGAGAGACGAAATGCAGCCTGCGGCGGTGGGACGGGATGCGGCCAAACTCGGGTTTTGCCGCGCAAAACGCCGCAAGGAACTGAGACTGTGAAATATAGGGGAATCTGCCTGTATCGGGCGGGTTCCCCTTATTTTTTATGGGAAAATGTCCGCCGCAGACGCAATTCTTCTGTATATGGATGCTTTCTTGTTGACAGAAGCAGGAGAGAGAAGTATATTGATAATTAGATTATCGATAATTGGATTATCAATGTGGAGTATGTGACGCAGACAAGCTGCGGCAAGGAGGTAACAATGGCGAAGGCGGACAGATCGATCGATCCGAGACTGCTGCGCTGCGCGAAGGAGGAATTCCTGCGCAGGGGGTTTGAGAAGGCGTCGCTCAAGGAGATCTGTGAACAGGCGCAGGTGACGACGGGGGCACTCTACAAGAGGTATACGGGCAAGGAGGAACTGTTCTGTGCCGTGGTGGAATCGTGCGTGGCGGATCTGCAGGGCATTCTGGATCAGAAAACACAGCAGAGTCCCGCTCAGATGAGCGACGGGGAACTGATCCGTGCGTGGGATATGGACGAGTCGTATATGCTCTGGTGGTTTCAGTTCCTCTATGAGCGGCACGATGATTTTACGCTGCTGCTGCGCTGCTCGGAGGGGACGAGGTATATGTATTTTGAGCACGACTGGGTGCAGCAGATGACGGATGCAACGTATGCCTTCTATGAGGAGGCGTACCGGCGGGGACTGGCTACGGTGCGGATCAGCGAGGCGGAGATGCATGTGCTCCTCTCCGCGTTCTGGACGACGATCTACGAGCCGTTTATCCATGACTTCACATGGGAGCAGATTCTGGAGCACAACAGGATCGTCTGCCGTCTGTTCCACTGGAATGAGGTGCTGGGATTTAAAGAGACGTGAGGGGAACAGGGAAAGCGGAACACCTGTGTGGACTGGTGCAGAGTTCCGCTCACAGAGCCGCAGCATATCTGCGGCGGAAAGGTGCTGTATGTTTGGGAAGGTGTTGGAATATGCGGGGCCGTACCGGCGAACGACATACCGGGCGATTGCGATGATGGTGATCGGCGTGGTGCTGAGCATTGTGCCGTACTGGTCTGTTTACCGGCTGATTGAGCCGCTGCTGCGGGGAGAGGCGCCCTCCGGACGGACGATCCTCCTGCAGCTGGTTCTGATTGCGGGCTGCGCCGTGGGATATGCGTTTTTCTATGTGTACGGACTCTCGCTCTCTCACGAGGCGGCCTACCACACGCTGGAGAATCTGAGGATTTCCCTGCAGGGGAAGCTGGAACAGTTACCGCTTGGTGCGATTCAGGAACAGGGGGTCGGCGTGATCAAGAAGATGTTCATCGACGACATTGAGGCGGTGGAACTGCCGCTGGCGCATGCGCTGCCGGAGGGGATCGCGAATCTGGCAGTGCCACTCCTCGTCTATCTGGCGATGTTTCTGGCAGACTGGAAGCTGGCGCTTCTCTCGCTGGGATCGCTTCCGATCGGGCTGCTGGCCATGGGTGTGATGTACCGGAGCGGCATGGAGAAAATGGACGTCTATTACAGAGCGGCGCAGCGGATGAATAACACGATCATTGAGTATATCAACGGCATGGAAGTCGTGAAGGTGTTTAACCGGGACGGGGAACTGTCGGAGCGGTTTGCGCGGGATGTCTGCGGCTACCGGGATTTCACGCTGGCGTGGTACCGGGTCTGCTGGCCGTGGATGGCGCTGTACGGGAGCGTGCTGCCCTGCGTCTCGCTCTTCACGCTGCCGGTTGGTGCGTATTTTGTCTGGCGCGGATGGTCGACGCTGCCGGATCTGGCGCTGGTATTGTGCATGTCCTTCGGGATCGGCGTGCCGCTGCTGCGGACGCTTTCCTTCGGAGGGCTCCTTCCGCAGGTTGCCTACAAGATTGAGAATCTGGAGAAGCTGATGAGCGCTTCCCCTCTGCAGCAGACAAAGGAGAGCTTTGCCGGAAACGGGAGAGAGATCAGATTCGAGAACGTTCATTTTTCATATGGCGGGGAAGAGGTGCTGCACGGCGTTTCGTTTACTGTGCCGGAGGGAAGTATGACGGCGCTGGTCGGGGAATCCGGAAGTGGCAAATCGACGCTGGCCAAACTGCTCGTCCACTACTATGACGTGACAGACGGGGCGGTGCGGATCGGCGGTCAGGATCTGCGCCGGATGAGTCTGGAGGCGCTGAACGAACAGATCTCCTATGTCGCGCAGGAGCAGTTCCTTTTTCACATGAGTCTGTTGGAAAATATCCGCATCGGCAGACCGGATGCGTCGGACGAAGAGGTGATGGAGGCGGCCCGCCGGGCGCAGTGCGGGGAGTTTCTGGAGCGTCTGGAGCGGGGGATCTACACAGATGCGGGGGATGGCGGCAAGCAGCTCTCCGGCGGGGAGAGGCAGAGAATTTCGCTGGCGCGGGCCATTTTAAAGAACGCGCCGGTCGTGGTGCTTGATGAGGCCACGGCTTTCATGGATCCCGAGAACGAGGAGAAGATGAATGACGCGATTGCGGAGGTTGTCCGGGATAAGACGGTGATCGTGATTGCGCACAGGCTGCGCTCGATCGTGAATGCGGATCAGATTCTGGTCATGGAGGCGGGAAATCTCGTCGGAGAGGGCAGGCATGAAGCGCTGCTGCGGGAGTGCGCGGCCTACCGCAGACTCTGGGAAGCGTCGGAGTACAGCGCCGACTGGAGGGTGAGCAGAGAGGGGGAGAGCGGCGTATGATTGGACTGATGAAGCGGATCTATGACACGGCAGGGGCATACAAAGGGAGGATACGGCTGGCCTTCCTCTTCTCCTTTCTCAAATCGATGTTCTCCAAAGCGCCGATGATGCTGGCGTTTGCGGCGCTCTCTCTGTTCTATGAGGGAGAGATGGCGCCTGCGCGCTGCCTGCAGCTCGGGGCGGCCATGACCGCCTGTGTGCTGGCGCAGGTTCTCTTCCAGAATCTGGCCGACCGGCTGCAGTCGGGAGCGGGATACCAGATTTTCGCACAGAAGAGGATTGAACTCGCGGCACATCTGCGCCGGATGCCGATGGGGTATTTTACCGAGGGCAATATCGGCAGGATCAGTTCGGTGCTTTCGACGGATATGGTTTTTATCGAGGAGAACTGCATGACGGTGCTGGCTGATCTGATGAGCTACGTGTTCAGCCAGATTATTATGATCGGGTTCATGCTGTTTTTCAACGTATGGCTGGGGCTGCTCTCCCTCGCGGTCGTTGCGGTGATCTGGCTGATCGCAGGTGGAATGAAGAGGGAGAGCCTCGAGGATTCCGAACTGCGGCAGGAACAGAGCCAGAGACTGACGGGGGCGGTGATCGATTTTGCGGAGGGGATCGGAATCATCAAGGCCTACAATATGCTCGGGGAGAAGTCCGGGGAGCTGAGCCGCAATTTCCGCAAAAGCTGTGAGACGAACCTGCGGTTCGAGATCCGGCACAGCCCCTGGCAGCGGGGAATTCATCTGGCTTATGGTCTCGGTACGGCGGCGGTGATCGCGCTCGCCCTCTTTCTGGAAGCCCGGGCGATTCTCACGCCCCTCTATGCGGTGGGCGTGCTGCTGTTTGCGTTCGATCTCTTCGCGCCGCTCAAGGCGTTCTATACCCAGAGCACGAGACTGACTGTGATGAACAGCTGCCTTGACCGGATCGAGGCGGTCTATGCGGAGAGCGAACTGCCGGATACGGGGACGAAGCGCTTCCCGGTGAGAACGGGAAGCTTGCAGAATGGCAGGAACGCGGCAGGTCAGGGCGCAATAGATGCCGGAAATGCGCAGGCAGCCGGAACCGAGGTGGCAGCCGGACAGGCAGATGGCAGGTATCGGATTCCTGCTGTGGAGTTCCGGAATGTGCATTTCGGATACGGGGAGAAAGAGGTGATCCGGGGCGTCTCGTTCCAGCTCTATCCGGATACGATGACGGCGCTTGTCGGGCCCTCCGGCGGCGGGAAATCGACGCTGGCCAGTCTGCTGGCCCGGTTCTGGGATGTGCGCGGCGGGGAGGTCCTGTTAAACGGAGTGGAACTGCGGCAGGCGCCTCTCTCGGATCTGATGGAGCAGATCAGTATGGTATTCCAGCGTGTGTATCTCTTTCAGGATACGATTTACAATAACATCCGCATGGGGCGGATGGAGGCGACGAGGGAGGAGATCGTCGAGGCGGCGAAAAAGGCCCGTTGCTACGACTTCATCATGGCACTGCCGGAGGGATTTGAGACGATGGTCGGAGAGGGCGGCGCGAATCTCTCGGGTGGGGAGAAACAGCGGATTTCGATTGCACGCTGCATTTTAAAGGACGCGCCGATCGTGATTCTCGATGAGGCGACCGCGAGTGTGGACGCGGACAACGAGAGCTGTATCCAGGAAGCAATCGGCGAGCTGTGCCGGGGCAAGACGCTGTTGGTGATCGCACACCGTCTCAACACGATCCGTCATGCCGATCAGATCCTTGTGGTGGAGGATGGCCGAATTGCGGAGCGGGGCACCCATGAGAGCCTGATGGAGCAGGACGGACTGTACCGGCGGTTTGTGAGTGTGAGGGAGAAGAGCGGCGGCTGGAACCGGCGCGCGTGAGTGTGTGCGGCGGTTGGAACCGGGGTGCGTGGAGCGTATGCGGGAGAGGCGGCTGAAAGCGGAGGATGTGAGTTTGCTGGAACCGGTGTTCCCTCGCGTCTGATTGGGACCGTCCGCAGAAAAAACCTTTTAAGTAAGTATAGACTAACTGTGCCCGATTGGAGCGGAAAAGGAGGTGTGGGAAGAAGAAAATAGAGACAGTTGGTTAGGAAAAGCTAACCTTTGGCGAGGGGAAGACAGACCAATTCAAGCGCGAAGGAGATCATTATGTCCGAAGAGATGATCGTAGAGAACTGCTCGCCCACGCTGGCGGGAATCAAGACCGGAAATCTCTTTACCTGCTCCTGTGAGACCCAGGAGGAGCTTCGCAGGGACGTGCGGGCATTCAACAAAACATTTGTGCCGAAGGGACTGCGGATGATTCCTCTGCGCTATGAGAACAAAAGGGCGATGATCTATCTGTACCGTCCGAGTCGTCTGCGGGAGGATTTTGCAAACGGGGATACGCGGGAGTTGCTGGCGCAGTTTCACTATCCGGCGGCCAATCCCGATCAGTGCGTGGTGCGTCTGATCCGGAGACTGCGTAAATTTGAGGAGTTTCCTCATGAAATCGGCCTGTTTCTCGGTTATCCGCCGGAGGATGTGCGGGGATTTATCGAACAGGGGGCGAATCGGTGCAAATGTGCCGGATTCTGGAAGGTATACGGCGACGAGGAGAAAGCGCGCAAGACTTTTGAGACGTACCGGCGCTGCATGAGTGACTACATGAACCAGTGGGAGAAGGGGCTTTCGATCGACCGGCTGGCGGTCGCGATGGCGTAGCCGGACGTACGGAAGAAGAGCCAGAGATAACGAAGTGTCCGTCCGCGCGGCGGGAATGGTTCCCGCCGCGCAGGACTGCACATAGAACGCAGTGAATCACTGTGAAAACAAAGAAAGGCAGGAGAGAATACATGAGCAAGGTAGCGGTAGTATACTGGAGCGGCACAGGCAACACGGAGGCAGGTGCGAATTTCGTGGCAGAGGGCGCGAAGGCGAGCGGAGCAGACGTTGATCTGCTGACTCCCGCGGAATTCGACGAGTCCAAGGTGGACGCATATGATGCGATTGCGCTCGGATGCCCGGCTATGGGCGCAGAGCAGCTCGAGGAAGGTGATTTCGAGCCGATGTTCACCTCGATCGAGGGCAAATTAAACGGCAAGAAGATCGGTCTGTTCGGCTCTTACGGCTGGGGCGACGGCGAGTGGATGCGCCTCTGGGAGGAGACCTGCAGAAACGACGGTGCAGTACTGGCGGCGGATAGCGTGATTTTCAACGCGGCTCCGGACGATACGGCGGCTGAGGAGCTCAAGGCCCTCGGCGCGGCGCTCGCGTAAGGTAAGCGGACGGTCGTAGCCCTGTCTCTGTATGTTTTTGCAGGGGCGGTTTGCTTCGGAAGCAGTCAACGGGAAAGCGCTGTTCTGCTCCGGAGAAGATAAGAGAGCAGACAGAAAAGAGTGGAAGGCCCTGAGCGGCTTTTCCTGCGGGAGAGATACAGGTATCCCGCGGGGAGAGTTGTCCGGGGCTTTTTGTTTGCTGTTTTAGGCCTGCGGGAGCACGCTGCAGGGAATTCGCGGAGCAATTTACGGAGTACTCTGCAGGGGAATCCACGGAGCAATCCATGGAGTA
>JAUNGV010000058.1 GCA_030524225.1 Eubacteriales bacterium | reverse complement strand
TATCCCGCTTTCTGAACACCGGCAGCACAGCGCAGGGAGAGGCGGCGCAGAGCGAGAGCTCGTCGGCGCAGGCGACGCTTCAGATTGCGGGGCAGAACGAGAGTCAGGCGGGCACGGAGAGCAGCGAGGCGGATGCGTCGGATTCCATTTCGTCGACAGAGGTGACGCAGGGCAATACGCAGGCGGGAGTTGCGGATATTTCAACGGTGGCGGCGAACGTCATGCCTTCGATTGTTTCCGTATATAACAGTTACACGCAGAATACAGCGTATTTCGGACAGACGTATTCGCGGGAGGTGACCTCCACCGGTTCCGGTATTATCGTGGGGCAGACAGACAGCGAGCTGCTGATCGTGACGAATAACCATGTAGTGGACGGAGAGGAGAGCCTGAAGGTACAGTTTGTGGATAATACAACGGCAGAAGCTCAGTTAAAGGGTACTGATCCGGGCAGTGATCTGGCGGTGATTGCGGTGGATCTGAGCTCGATTTCCTCCGAGACGAGCGGACAGATCAAGGTGGCGACGCTGGGCAGTTCGGATGATCTGCTGGTGGGCGAATCCGTCATTGCAATCGGCAACGCGCTGGGCTACGGACAGTCTGTCACAGTCGGCGTGGTCAGCGCCTTAGACCGCGAGATCACAACGTCGGACGGAGCGACGGGAACTTTCATTCAGACGGATGCGGCGATCAACCCCGGCAACTCCGGCGGCGCTCTGGTGAACACCAGAGGGGAGGTGATCGGTATTAACTCCAACAAAATCGGCGGCACCAGCGTAGAGGGCATGGGCTATGCGATCCCGATCTCCCGTGCGGAGCCGATCATTCAGAACCTGATGAATCAGGAGACCAGAAGCAGGGTGGACAGTTCGAATCAGGGCTATCTGGGAATCAGCGGCGTGAGTGTGACCGAACAGATCTCCAGCGCCTATAATATGCCGACCGGCGTCTATGTGGCGCAGGTGATGGAAGATGGGGCGGCTGCCAACTCTGATCTGCAGACCGGCGATATTATCACGGCATTCAACGGATCCGGCATCACGAGTATGGACGATCTGAAAGAGCAGCTGGCATACTATGAGGCCGGCACAGAGGTGACGCTGACTGTAAAACGGGCCAACAGCGAGAACGGCTACGACGAGATACAGGTGACGGTTACACTGGGGACGCAGCCGGAGACGCAGACACAGGATCAGCAGCAACAGCAGCAGTCCGGTCAGTCTGGGAACGGACAGGGCAATCTCTTCGGATATTTCTTCGGGAACTAAAGCTAAAAAAATAAATCAGCTCCGGGAACCGGGGCAAAGACAGGAAGCACGAAGGGCAGAGAGAGCGGATAAGCGTTCTCTCTGCTTCTCTGTTCTGCTTTTCTGTTTTGGCACATCTGAAACGGCCGGGACACAGGCGAAAGAACGGCGGATGCGCGGATGAGGGAAGGCGGCGGATACTATTCCATTTTTCTAAATTTTTAGTAAAGTTTATCGCCGCTTTCTTGTTTGCACCGGAAAAGTGCTTTATAATCGGCTAAACGGAACAATAGGAAAGAAAGGAACGAAATCGAATGAGCGATTTTCAGGATAATAACAATAACCATACACAGGAGTACTGCTTTGTCTGCCGCCGGTCGGAACAGACGGCGGGCAAAATGATCCATATGCCGAATCATGTGACGATCTGCAGCGACTGCATGCAGAAAATGATGGACGCGGCGAGCCAGATTGATTTCCGCTCTCTGATGAACAATCCGGAGATGATGCAGGAATTAAACCGTCAGCTCTGGCAGCAGACACAGAATCCGAACTGGAATCAGAATCCGTCTGTCACCGGGGCAGAAAATCAGGATGGGGGAACAGCGGCCCCGCAGAATGGAAACGGCCCGCAGCCGGAGCGGAGCGCGGGAACGTCTCCTGAGGGAAACGGTGCGCAGCCGGGAACGGAGGCTGCCGGACAGAGTGAGGTGATCAGCGGCGAGGAGGAGAATCCGGGGCAAGCTGATCCGGAGAAAGAGCAGAAGGAAGAGAAGAGCGGCCCCACGATCAGTTTCCTGAATCTCGGCGATATTTTCGGAAACGGCATGGGAATGAACGGGATGGCAGCGGGCAGACAGCCTGCGCCGAAGAAAAAGAAAGACGGCCCCAAGCCCGTCTTTTCCATCGATCATATCCCTGCGCCGCATCTGATCAAGGAGAAGCTCGACGAGTATGTGATCGGTCAGGAGCAGGCCAAGCGGATTATCGCCGTCGCGGTATACAATCACTACAAGCGGGTGGCGACGGGAACGATGGATGATATCGAGATCGAGAAGTCGAATATCCTGATGATCGGTCCGACCGGATCCGGCAAGACCTACCTCGTCAAGACACTGGCGCGGCTGCTGGACGTGCCTCTGGCGATCACGGATGCGACGAGTCTGACGGAGGCAGGTTATATCGGAGACGATATTGAAAGCGTCATCAGCAAGCTCCTCGCGGCGGCGGACAATGATCTGGAGAAGGCGGAGAAGGGGATTGTCTTCATTGACGAGATCGATAAAATCGCCAAGAAGAAGAATATAAATTCCCGGGACGTCAGCGGTGAGGCCGTGCAGCAGGGTATGCTAAAGCTGCTGGAGGGCGCGGATGTGGAGGTGCCTGTGGGTGCGAACTCCAAGAACGCGATGGTGCCGCTCACCACGGTGAATACCAAGAATATTCTGTTTATCTGCGGCGGCGCATTTCCGGATCTCGAGAATATTGTGAAGGAGAGACTGACCAGGCGCACCTCCCTCGGATTTAATGCGGAACTGAAGGACAAATACGACAAGGACACGAATATTCTCGGAAAAGTCACGAACGAGGATCTGCGGCGTTTCGGCATGATTCCGGAGTTTATCGGGCGGCTGCCGATCGTCTGCACCCTGCAGGGACTGGATACGGAGATGCTCGTCAAGATTCTGAAGGAGCCGCGCAATGCGATTCTGAAACAGTACCAGAAGCTGCTGGAGCTGGACGAGGTTAAACTGGAGTTCGAGGATGGCGCGCTGGAGGCGATTGCGGAGAAGGCGCTAAAGAAGGATACGGGCGCGAGAGCGCTGCGGGCGATCATAGAGGAGTTCATGCTCGACATTATGTATGAGATTCCCAAAGACGAGAATATCGGCACGGTGACGATTACCAAGGCTTACGTCGAGGGAAAAGGCGGCCCCAAAATTGAGATCCGCTCGGAATCAGAGCATGCCGGAGAGGCGCAGCGCCAGATCGGGATGCAGGGATAGCCGGGAAACGGCGGCAGAAAGGGGACGCGATGAGCAGTGGTATGGGCAGACAGAGAGGAAGCGGGAGAAGGGGAGCGGGGAAGAAGCTCGCCTATCCGGCGCTTCTGCTGGGAGTACTGGCGGCGGATCAGATCGCGAAATACCGGGTGGAGACGGGAATGAAACCCGGAGAGATGCGCCGCTGCGCGCAGGGGCGCATTCTGATCCGCAGCAGCCGCAACCGGGGCGCGGCGCTGAATGTCGGGCAGAGAAATCCGGCGCTGGTTCGCAGGCTCTCTGTTGTGCTGACGGCGGCGGCCACACTGTACTATTTCGTCGCGCTGGCGGGGAAGGGCAGGAGGCTGCGCAAGACGGGGCTCTCCCTCCTGCTGGGCGGGGCGTACAGCAATACGTATGACCGCCTTGTCAAAAAGGAAGTGACCGATTATGTGAGCTTTGATATCGGGAGTCCGGCGCTGCGCAGAATCGTGTTCAATCTCGGAGACTTCGGCGTGATCGCGGGAGCGGGAATGGTGGCGGCGGATGGAATGCTGCACGGATGAGAACGGCACAGACGGTATGTCGCATGAATGAGAACGGCAAGATGGCATGCTGTACAGATGAGAATAGACAAAAGCCGCAGGCGGGGAGAACGAAATCCCGTGCCTGCGGCTTTTGGTTTACTTTTGGTCTGATTTTCTGCTTATCGATTTTTGGTTTACCGTGTACCTTTGCACCGCCGGTGCATCCGTCCGCCGTGTTACGCGGTGAGGATTGTTCCCGCTTTGCCGGCGAGAGCCTCCTCCACTGTGGCAAGGGAGGTGATCAGGGCGCGGCCGCCGGGGCGCTTCTGCAGATATTCCATAGCGGCCTCGATCTTGGGCTTCATGTTCGTCTCGCCGAACTGACCTTCGCTCAGATAGCCTCTGGCTTCGGTGATGTTCATGCGCTCGATCGGGCGCTGGGTTGCCTTGCCGAAGTCGAGATAGACACAGGGTACGGTGGTCAGGATCATCAGTTCATCTGCGCCCAGATCGGAAGCGAGCTTTCCGGCAATGGCGTCCTTTTCGATGACGGCGGATGCGCCTTTGAGGGCGTTTTCCTGTGGAATCACCGGAATTCCGCCGCCTCCGCAGGCGATGACGACCTGTCCGTTGTCGGCAAGAAGGCGGATCGCGTCGATTTCCACGATATCATGCGGCTTCGGAGCCGCGACGATGCGCCGGAATCCCTTGCCCGGCTCCTCCTCCACGAAATTTCCTTTTTTGAGTTCGTTCTCAGCGTCCTCGCGGGACATATAGCGGCCGATCTTCTTGGTCGGCGCGTAGAAAGCCTCGTCGTAGGGATCCACAGTCACCTGTGTCAGAATCGTGCTCACAGTCGTGGTGTTGCCTCTGGAGATCAGTTCCGCGCGCAGGGCGTTCTGGATATCGTAGCCGACGTATCCCTGACTCATCGCGGAGCAGACGCACATCGGGGCGGGGGTATAGTCGATATAAACGCGGCGCAGCTCGGTCATGGCCTTGTGGATCATGGAGACCTGCGGTCCGTTGCTGTGTGTGATGGTCAGCTGATAACCGGCTTCCACGAGATCAGCCAGCGCCTTGGCAGTGACTCGGACGGCGTCCCACTGCTCGGTTGTCGTGTAGCCGAGAGCGTTGTGTCCCAGCGCTACGACCACTTTCTTCTGTCTTGTCTCTTCCATAGTGAATGAAATCCTTTCTTGTCTTGATTTTAAAATGAACTCTCTCCGGCTGCTGCCAGGCAGCGGAAAGAGGAGGCAGGCATGACGGGAGATATGGCGCTCCCTCAGCTGGGAACTAGAGGCTCAAAGGCTCAAATTCGTGCGGGCACGATTTGCCCCTCTTGTTCCGGCTGGCTGAACTGGTACTATTATATCACATTCTTTTGGGAAAACAGGTTGACAGAGTGAATTTTCTGGGGTAATATATAAAACATAATAAACCTAGTTAAAAAGTAGGAATAAAAAGCAGGAGCGTCACAAATTCCAACGCAAAATCAAAGATTTTGCTATAGATGGCAGGCACAGATCGGACATTTGCGTCGCCTTCGCCGCGAGGAACGTTCCGGAATGGAGATTAAAATGGCAAATATTAAAAAGAGCGCAACAGAACTGATTGGAAATACACCGCTTCTGGAGATTCAGAAGTTTGAGGAGAAAACGGGAGTGACGAAGGCCCGTCTGCTGGCTAAGCTGGAGTATTTCAATCCGGCGGGGAGCGTCAAGGACAGAATCGCACTGGCGATGATAGAGGAGGCGGAGAAATCCGGCCGGTTACAGCCCGGCGCTACGATTATAGAGCCGACGAGCGGCAATACCGGTATCGGCATTGCTGCGGTGGCGACTGCGAAGGGATACAGGGCAATTCTGACGCTGCCGGATACGATGAGCGTGGAGCGCAGAACCCTCCTGCGCGCGTACGGAGCGGAGCTCGTGCTGACGGAAGGCGCCAAGGGAATGAAGGGAGCGATTGCCAAAGCGCAGGAGCTGCATGAGCGGACGCCGGGCTCTGTGATTCTCGGACAGTTTGAGAATCCGGCGAATCCCAGAACGCATTACGAGACGACCGGGCCGGAAATCTGGAGAGATACGTATGGAGAAGTGGACTTTGTCGTGGGTGGAGTGGGAACCGGCGGAACACTCTCCGGCGTCGGAAGATTCCTGAAAGAAAAGAACCCCGATGTGAAGGTGATCGCGATTGAGCCAGCCACCAGCGCGGTTCTCTCCGGAGAGGCGTCCGGCGCGCACAAGATTCAGGGCATCGGCGC
This sequence comes from Eubacteriales bacterium, assembly GCA_030524225.1. GTDB lineage: Bacteria > Bacillota > Clostridia > Lachnospirales > Lachnospiraceae > CAG-791. Next base: position 13,169 of record JAUNGV010000058.1, on the reverse strand, counting down.
GGGATTCATCCCCGAGACGGCGGACACATCGCTTTTTGACGAGATCATCAAGGTACCCAATGAGGATGCATTGACGACCGGCAGGGAGTTCGCTCTGAGCGAAGGCGTTCTGGTCGGAATTTCTTCCGGCGCGGCCCTGTGGGGCGCCCTGCAGGTGGCGAAGCGACCGGAGAACGCGGGCAAGAATATCGTTGTGATTCTGCCGGATTCCGGGGATCGCTATCTGTCCACGCCGGGCTTCTTCCCGGGAACCTGAGCGGGCGCAAAGAGCTGACGGGGCTGCGGCGGTCAGCGTTTCCGAGGATTCTCCGCCGGGAGCGCATGGCTGCGGCGGCTGATATCTCCGGGGATTCACGGCCGGGAGAACAGGGGGCGGCAGCAGCGTCACAGATTCTCCCGGATTCGGATGTCGGAGGTCACATAGTGGCGCTCCTGCGAGGGACGCTCCCCTGTCGTCAGATAGGTGAAAAGGAGCTCGAGGGGGAGACGCCCCTGTTCCTCCGGCTGCTGACAGATGGTGGCGGAAATAACACCCCGCTGGATCATCAGAACCGTCGTGCTCACAGAATCATGGGCGATCACGCGCGTCTGCTCCTGCCTGCCGCAGGCGAGCAGGGCGCGGCATCCGCCGTACACACCGGCCGCCGCAAAATAGAGCGCGTTGATTTCCGGATGCTTTTGCAGAAGCTCCATGGTAATATTGTAGCTTTCAATGTCGTCGTCGTGGTTATCCGCGACGGCGGCTATTTGTATCTGGGGGTAGAAACGCTCAATCTCGGCGCGGAATCCCGAGACGCGCTCGGTGTGGCAGAGGATACTGCCGGAGCCGATCAGAATGCCGGCATACACCGGGCCGGGGCAGATGATGTTCATAAGACCTGCAGCGATTTTGCCGCTCTCGAAATAGTTGCTGCCGACATAGGCGAGACGTCTGGAATTCTCAATATCGGTATTGAGCGTGACGACGGGAATCCCCTCGTCGGCGAGAGCGTCGATTTTGGCCCTGATCTGTTCGTCGTTGTCCGGTGAGATGGCCAGACCGCTCACACCTTCCTCCACCAGCTCGTCGATGGCCCTGATCTGTTCGGAGGCGTTCGCGCCGACCTGACGGATCAGGACGGTACAGTTATAGCAGCGCAGCTCCTCGGCCTTCTCGCTGGCACCGGCGATGACACGGTCAAAAAAGGGGTTGGAGAGGCCGAACACGACGACGCCGAGTTTTAAATTCTTTTTCTGTGCGGCGAGCACGATTCCGGCCCGGTTGGGGCGGTACTGCACGGCCTTGGCGATTTCACGGATCTTCTGCTCGGTTTTGGCGTTGACGGAGCCGCGGTTGTTGAGCACGCGGTCAACGGTTCCCCGCGAGACGCCGGCCAGTTCTGCAATTTCCTTGATGGTTGCCATAGAGAATCCTCCCGAAGCGCGGCGCGTCCGTGCCGCCGGATGTGCGCAGGTTAGTTGTATCAATCTGTCAATTATCATATCTTTTTTCCCTGGTAAAGTCAATTTGAAACCGTGCAAAACCGTGCACAGGCACGGAACTTCCTGATCCAGACAGAGAGAGCTTCTGTCTATAGGCAAAATAGACAAAAGCGAACTTATAAATTGTGAATTTCTCCGAAATTCAGGAAGACGCTTGCGGCGCGGAGAAATATGTACTATGCTAATAATAACGTGCACGAGCACGGAAGCGCGCAGCGGGGTCTGCGCGAAGAGGACGGGAACAGGATTCGGGTGGGTGGAAACCCGCCGCTGCGGAGGTCTTTCCATAGGGAGACATCGCAGCCGGTGAGGTTCTGCGCAGCCGTAAAACAGAGCGAAAGCAGAATGAAAGCAGAACAAAGGATCAGGAAAGGAGTAGAAGGTATGCAGGAAGCGCTGTATATTGGAATTGATCTGGGAACGTCGGCGGTGAAGCTGCTGCTGATGAATGCCGCGGGTGAGATCAAAAATGTCGTCTCGCGGGAGTATCCGCTGTTTTTCCCTCATCCGGGCTGGTCGGAACAGAATCCGGCGGACTGGTACAGCGAGACGATCGAGGGACTGAAGGAACTGACCAAAGAGGTGGACAAGACGGCGGTTGCGGGAATCAGCTTTGGCGGTCAGATGCACGGACTCGTGATCCTCGATGAAAATGATGAGGTGATCCGTCCCGCGATTCTCTGGAATGACGGACGCACGACGCAGGAGACCGACTATCTGAACAATGAAATCGGCAAGGAGAAGCTCTCCGCACTGACGGCCAATATCGCATTTGCCGGTTTTACTGCTCCCAAGATTCTGTGGGTGCGTGACAAGGAACCGGAGAATTTTGCGCGGATCCGCAAGATTATGCTGCCCAAGGACTATCTCTGTTACCGGCTGACCGGTGTCTTCAGCACCGATGTCTCGGATGCGTCCGGCATGCTTCTTCTCGATGTGAAGAACAGAACGTGGTCGGAGGAAATGTGTGAAATCTGCGGCATTACGCAGGAGCAGCTGCCCAGACTTTACGAGAGCTACGAGGCGGTGGGCAATGTCCGCAGAGAGATCGCGGAGGAGCTCGGATTCACCGATCACGTCGTCGTGGCGGCGGGCGCGGGTGACAATGCGGCGGCTGCGGTGGGAACCGGAACGGTCGGCGACGGGCAGTGCAATATTTCTCTCGGCACCAGCGGCACGATTTTCATCTCCTCGCAGAACTTCGGCGTTGATCAGAACAACGCACTGCATTCCTTCGACCACGCGGACGGTCACTATCACCTGATGGGATGCATGCTCTCTGCGGCGAGCTGCAATAAATGGTGGATGGATGAGATTCTCGGCACCAAGGACTATGCGCAGGAGCAGGAGGCGATTGCGAAGCTGGGGGACAATCACGTCTATTTCCTTCCGTATCTGATGGGAGAGCGTTCTCCCCACAACGATCCGAATGCGAGGGCGACCTTCATCGGCATGACGATGGATACGACCCGGGCGGACATGACGCAGGCGGTTCTGGAGGGCGTGGTCTTCGGCCTGCGGGATTCCTTTGAGGTGGCGAAATCCCTCGGGATTGCCATCGAGCGGACGAAGATCTGCGGAGGCGGCGCCAAGAGCCCTCTGTGGAGAAAGATGGTGGCGAATATCCTGAATATTGAGGTCGATGTTCCGGCGAGTGAAGAGGGACCGAGCATGGGCGGCGCGATGCTGGCGATGGTGGCCTGCGGCGCGTATCCTTCCGTGGAGGCGGCGGCAGAGGCGATCGTGAAGGTCGTCGGAACCGAGAAGCCGGATCCGGAGCTTGCAGCCAAATATGAGGCGAGATATCAGAAATTCCGTCGGATTTATCCGGCGTGCAAGCCGGTGTTTGCGGCGCTGGACTGATGGAATACAGCAAACAACAGTGAGGAAAAAGGAAAAGGAGGAGAAGGGCGATGAAGTTGCACAAAGTAACAGATCCGGAATTCGCTCCCTACGGGCGGGTGATCGAGGATCCCTCTTTTGCAGAGCTGATTGCGGAGCTCCGCAAGGAACCGATGCCGCAGAATGAGGTGATTTACGTTCCCGGCGCGCCGGAACTGGAGGCGCTCGCGGCGGGCGAGGTCATGAGGGAGAAGGTGTTCGGCGAGATGCCTGTGCAGTGCGGATACTGCAACGGCGACAATACGAAGCTGAACGCGCTGGAGTATCACCGCTCGTCAGAGATCAACTATGCGGCGACGGATGCGATTCTGCTGCTCGGCAGACAGCAGGATGTCACGCCGGAGATGACCTACGATACGTCGAAGGTCGAGGCGTTCCTCGTGCCGGCGGGCGTGACCGTTGAGGTCTATGCGACGACACTCCACTATGCGCCGTGCAATGCGCCGGGGTGCGCGGGATTCCAGGTAGGCGTCGCGCTTCCGAAGGGAACGAATCTGACGCTGGCGGAGCGCCATGAGGGCGGCGTGGAGGATTCCCATCTGACCGCGACGAACAAATGGCTGATCGGACACCCGGAGGGAGGACTTCCGGAGGGCAGCCCGATGGGACTGATCGGAGAGAATATCGACGTGCGGGATCTTGAACTCTGAGACATCGCAGGCGGATTATGAAAACGGCACAGGAGCCGCCGGATATGTCCGGAAGGCTTTGCAAAGGGACGCGGCGACAGGCGCGCGAACCTTATCAAACAGCGGCAGGGCTTTGAGACTGCCGTGATATACCAGAAAAAGGAGAACAGACAAGATGATGAACAACATTCCCAAGATCAAAATCGGTATCGTGGCGGTCAGCCGCGACTGCTTCCCGGAGTCTCTCTCGGTTGGCAGAAGAAAGGCGTTGGTAGAGGCGTATGCGAAGAAGTACGACGCGGAAGACATTTATGAATGTCCGGTATGCATCGTCGAGAGCGAGATCCACATGGTACAGGCGCTCGAGGATGTGAAGAAGGCGGGCTGCAACGCGCTCTGCGTCTATCTGGGCAACTTCGGACCGGAAATTTCCGAGACGCTTCTGGCAAAGCATTTCGAGGGACCGAAGATGTTTATCGCGGCGGCGGAGGAGTCCCAGCATGATCTCTCCGACGGACGCGGCGACGCGTACTGCGGTATGCTCAATGCGAGCTACAACTTAAAGCTCCGCAACGTCAAGGCTTATATCCCGGAATATCCGGTGGGCACGGCGGCAGAGTGCGCTGATATGATCCATGAGTTCCTTCCGATCGCGAGAGCGGTGGACGGCCTGCAGAACCTCAAGATTTTCTCCTTCGGACCCAGACCGCTTAACTTCCTCGCATGCAATGCGCCGATCAAGCAGCTCTACAACCTCGGCGTGGAGATCGAGGAGAACTCCGAGCTGGATCTGTTCGAGGCGTATCACAAGCATGACAACGATCCCCGTATTCCGGAGGTCGTGGAAGATATGGCGAAGGAGCTCGGCACCGGCAACCAGAAGCCGGAGGTTCTGCCCAAGCTCGCGCAGTATGAGCTCACCCTTCTCGACTGGATCGAGGATCACAAGGGCTACCGCAAGTATTTTGCGATTGCAGGCAAATGCTGGCCGGCATTCCAGACCCAGTTCGGCTTTGTTCCGTGCTACGTCAACAGCCGTCTGACGGGCCGCGGCATTCCGGTTTCCTGCGAGGTTGATATCTACGGCGCACTCTCCGAGTTCATCGGAACCTGTGTCAGCGACGATATTGTCACCCTGCTCGACATCAACAATTCTGTTCCGGATGACATGTATGAGGAAGCGATCGCGGGCAAGTTCGACTACACGCACACCGATACCTTCATGGGCTTCCACTGCGGCAATACCTGCTCCAAGAAGCTGGCGTTCTGCTCGATGAAGAACCAGAAGATCATGGCGAGAAGCCTTCCGGTAGAGGTGACGAACGGAACCCTTGAGGGCGACATCGCACCGGGGCCGATCACCTTCTATCGTCTGCAGTCCACCGCGGACAACATTCTGCGCGGATACATGGCGCAGGGCGAGGTTCTTCCGGTGGCGACCCAGAGCTTCGGCGGCATCGGTGTATTCGCGATCCACGAGATGGGAAGATTCTACCGTCACGTTCTGATCGAGAAGAACTATCCGCACCACGGCGCGGTGATGTTCGGCCACTACGCAAAGGCTCTGTTCGAAGTCTACAAGTACATCGGCGTGGATGTGGAGGAGATCGGATACGCACAGCCCAAGGGCGTCCGCTATCCGACGGAGAATCCATTCGCATAATAATTAAGCTTCGCATAATAATTAAAGTTGCATAATAAACGACTCCCCTCCGGGACAGGGGCGGCTTTGGAAAAGGTTTATACCGGGAAAGCCGCACCTGCTCTCCGGAGGGGAGTTTTGTCTGCAGGCGACGCTGCTCTCTGCGGGGCAAAACGCGGGAGGATGAGCTACTGTTTTCGGAGTATTGCGCGCGGTGCGCGGGCAGGGTATCATACAGATAAACAGGTAAGCAAAAGGCGGAATGGCCTGCGGGACGAACCGGAGGCGGCAGGAGCGCTTGTGAGGGTCGGGATGCGGGAACGATGACAGAGGAGACAGTAAAGGCGCGCGGGCGCGGAGGCAGCGATGGAGATCTATCAGGGAAAATCGGTTTTTGCAGGGATTGCAATTGGTAAAATACTGGTGTGGAAGCGGGGGGAGAGAGAGGTGGTCCGCCGCGACGTCGAGGATGTGGACAGGGAGCTGCGCCGTCTGAGCGCGGCGCTGAGCCGTATGACGAGACAGCTCAAAACCCTGTATCAGACGGCGGTGAGCGCGGTGGGGGAGCGGGACGCCATGATCTTTGACGGCCATCTGGCGATCGCGGAGGATCCCGCCCTGCTCGAGAGAATCCGGGGAATGATCCGGGAACAGCATGTCAACGCGGAGTATGCCGCGGCGCAGGCGGGCGCGCACTATGCGGCCCTCTTTGAGGCGATTCCGGACGATTACATGCGGGAGAGAGCGGGAGACGTCAGGGATATTACCGATCGTCTGATTGCGATTCTCCAGGGGCGTCAGGTGGATGAGGCGGCGATGGAGCAGGGGACGATCATTGTCGCGGAGGATCTGACACCGAGTGAGACGATGCAGATGAACCGCGAGAAGGTGGGGGCCTTCGTCGTGCGTCTGGGCGCTCCCACCTCGCACACCGCGATTCTGGCGCGGAGTATGAATCTGCCCGCCCTGATCCAGACGCCCTATGAGAACCGGATTGACGGTCATCTGGCGATTGTGGACGGAATCGGCGGTTCTCTGATTGTGGATCCGGACGAGGAGACGCTCAGGGATTACCGGGGGCGGCTGAGAAAGGAGCAGGAGAAGGCGCGGCTCCTGCTTTCCCTGAAAGGACTGGGCAATCTCTCGCGGAGCGGGCGGCGGATGGAGATTTACGCGAACGCTGCGTGCATCGAGGATATTGACAGCGCGCTGCAGAACGACGCGCACGGGATCGGTCTGTTCCGGAGTGAGTTCGTCTATCTGGGGAAGGAGACGTATCCGACGGAGGAGGAACAGTTCCGGATTTACCGGGAGGCGCTGCAGAGAATGGAGGGACGGGAGGTGGTGATCCGCACCCTCGACATTGGAGCGGATAAGAAAGCGCCGTATTTCGGCATCGCTCCGGAGGCCAATCCCGCGCTGGGATACCGTGCGATCCGGATCTGCCTGCAGGAGCCGGAGCTGTTCCGGACACAGCTGCGCGCCCTTCTGCGGGCGGCCTCCTACGGACGGCTCGCGATTATGTATCCGATGATCTGCACACTGGAAGAGGTGCGGGCGGCCAGAGCCTGCGCCTGCAGGGCGAGACGGGAGCTTGAGGAGGAGGGATGCGCTGTGCCGTCCGTCCGGGAGGGGATCATGATCGAGACGCCTGCGGCGGTGATGATCAGCGATCTCCTCGCAAAGGAGAGCGATTTTTTCAGCATCGGAACGAACGATCTGACGCAGTACACGCTCGCCGTCGACCGGCAGAACGACAAGGTCAACGCGCTCTTTGATCCGCACAATGAGAGCGTGCTGCGTATGATCGAACTGACGGCCAAAAACGCGCATGCGGCGGGGATTCCGGTGGGAATCTGCGGAGAGCTCGGATCGGACACGGGCCTGACGGGGCGGTTTCTCTCGATGGGGATCGACGAGGTCTCGGTGTCCCCGGCGATGGTGCTGCCTGTCCGCAAGGCGCTTAGAGAAAATGACTAGTTCCGCGTGTTTTTGTACTATGATTTTGAATCGGCAGGACGTATAATCCAGAGACCACAACAAACTTTGCAGGAACTGCAAAGTACACACTATTTTCTGGAGGAAAGTCAGGTTAGAGAAGATGAAGAGCACAAAGGATTTGACAGTCGGTTCGCCGATGAAACTGATTCTGGGATTTGCGCTGCCGCTGCTCGGCGGGATGCTGTTCCAGCAGGTTTACAGCCTGATGGATACGATGATCGTGGGGCAGTTTCTGGGAGTGGACGCTCTGGCGGGCGTCGGATCCACGGGATCGATCAACTTTATGGTGATCGGGTTCTGCATGGGCGTCTGCGCGGGATTTTCGATTCCGATCGCACAGAAATTCGGCGCGAAGGATTATGCGGCCATGCGCCGGTTTGTCGCCAATTCGGTCTATATGGCGGCTGTGTTCGCCGTGGTGATGACGCTGTGCATCTGTGTGCTGACGCGGCCGATCCTGCAGTGGATGAACACGCCGGAGGACATCATTGACTACGCCTACGACTATATTTTTGTCATCTTTATGGGAATCCCGATCGTCTATCTGTACAATCTGTTTTCCAGCATTATCCGGGCGCTGGGCGACAGCAAGGCTCCTGTGCTGTTTCTTGTCATCGCCTCGGTGATCAATATTGCGCTGGACATTGTCCTGATCGTGAATTTCCATATGGGAGTGGCCGGAGCGGCGGTGGCGACGAATATCTCCCAGCTCGTCTCGGGGCTGCTCTGCCTGCTCTATATCTGGAAAAAGATCGACGTGCTCCGTATGCAGAGAGAGGATCTGAAGCCGGATCTGCACCAGTGCAGAATGCTCTTCGTGATGGGAATCCCGATGGGACTGCAGTATTCGATCACGGCGATCGGCTCGGTGGTGCTCCAGACGGCGGTCAATTCGCTGGGCTCAACGTATGTGGCGATCATGACGGCGGCCGGCAAGGTGAGTATGTTCTTCTGCTGCCCGTTTGACGCCCTCGGCACGACAATGGCGACCTATGGCGGACAGAACGTCGGAGCAGGCAAACTCGAACGCCTGACTCCGGGACTGAAATCGGCGACGGCGGTGGGAGTCTGCTACGCCGTGGCGGCTTTCCTCGTCCTGACCTTCTTCGGCAGCCGGATCAGCCTGGTATTCTTCGGAGAGGGAGAGGCGACGGAGATGATACTCGACAATGTGAGACTCTTCCTGATGTGCAACAGCGCGTTCTATATCCCGCTGCTGTTTGTCAATGAGATCCGTTTTCTGATTCAGGGCATGGGATATCCCGGATTCGCCATTCTCTCCGGTGTGATGGAAATGATCGCCCGCATCGTCGCAGCGCTGGTTCTGATTCCGTTGCTGGGATTTACAGGGGCGTGTCTGGCGAGCCCGCTGGCGTGGCTTTTTGCGGACGCCTTTCTGTTCCCCGCCTATTTCCGCCTGTATAAACAGACGTGCCGGCGGTTCGGGATGCTCGCGCAGCAAACATAAGATTATAGAAAAAGAGAGCGATCGAATAAAACATGAAGAAGCGCCTCCGTCGGGGAAATCCCGCGGGAGGCGCTTCTGCGTGCGTCAGGAGTTTTTACTTACCGTATTTTGATTTGAAGATTGATGGGAAGAGAAACGGAAAACACGTTGTCAGCCGCCTTGCGGTCCGGCGACCGTCTCACTGTAAAAGGCGGCGCTGGTCTCATACTGGTAGGCCATGACCCAGAGGCAGCCGATGCCGCAGCTGAGCAGACCGATCAGATAGAGAGGCAGGAAACTCAGTCTCAGGTAAAGCAGTGCCCTCTTTCTGCCCTGCATGAGCAGACGGCTGCGGCGCAGGATGGCGAGCGCGTCCATCTCGGGGAAGTCAAGGAGCAGGTAGTAGCTCATGGCGTAGCGCAGATCGAAGTAAAGCAGGGCGATCATTCCGGCCAGCGAGAGCAGGATCCGTATCGCCGACGAAGCGGGATCCGAACCGGGAAACAGGAGGAGGCCGAGCAGCTCCGGCAGCATGCAGGCAAAGGTGATGCCTGTCAGAGCCGTTTGAATGCGGAAGGCCTTGTCGTGGTTTTCGCGGAACAGGTAAAAGAGGTCAGTGAAGGTCGTCGGTTGGTCGAACAGGATGTTCAGATAGATATAACACAGTCCACCCTGCAGCACTCCGACAAAGACCATGGAGACAAACAGCAGGATCGCGGAGCAGATCAGATAGAGAACACCGCTTCCCGGAGCGAGTGCCAGAACGAGCTGCGGCAGCAGGAGAGAGGCGATCAGATAGCAGATGTTGGAGGCAACGGCAATTCCGTACTTGCCGGTCAGGGCGCCGCGGGCCTGCGCTTTCTGCGCGGCGGAGCGTTCAGATAATTTCCGAAGAAACATGGTCTATCCCTCCTTTGTCAAGACTTTCCAGATTGGTGCCGAACTGTGCGTCGAATTCCCGCAGAACTTCGTCGTAGGAAATCCCATAGAGACTCTCACTCATCTGATTCATAGTAGCACGGAATGCGGGATCAGAGAGCTGACGGATCATGGTGGGAATGAGAACCGTCACGAAGAGCACCGCCGAGATCACGAGCCCGAGCAGGCTGCAGAATACCCCGCGTCGTGCCGCATCTTCCATTTTGCGTTCTTTTCCCTTGGAAAGAATGGCAAAAATAATAGACAGTGAGCCGAGAAACATCGGCAGGATCACAGGCAGGAAGAAGTTGCAGCCGATCGCAGCGACGCCAAAGACGAAGGCGAGCATCGCCATATTGTGGCGGGATTCGTGGCTGGGGGAGGTGAAAAAGGGGGCATTTCTGGTTGGATCTTTCATGGCAGTCTCCGTTTCTTTCTATTAATACGATACCGCCCTGTGCGGAGCAATCCGGCAGCGGCATTTCAATATCCTGTAGTATACAGTTTTTCGGGAAAATTGTAAAACCTTTGGGACAGATGGGATAAACTGTGGTTCACTCACCCATTGACAGGGGGAGAGGACAGCAGTATGATTCGTAGCAGAAATGCACAATTCCATATTGTTTTTCTCTTATTCAGAGTGGTGGAGGTACATAGGACCTGTGAAACCACGGCAACCCCTATTGGCAAAGCGCTGTGCGCCGCGTCATCTCCGGGAAGGTGCCTGCCTGAGCGAGAGCCGATGAGGCCGATCGAACAATAAGAGGATTTGCGTATTGCACCGAATCCGCTTGCAGGCCATGCATGCGGATATTTTTATGCGGGAAAAACTGCAGCGATCATGCGCGGAGTTTGTCTCGTTTTCCTGCGGAGCGCGCTTTCACTGTGTTCTGACAGAAACGCAGCGACAGTGCCGATTCCGTCTAATCAGTTTTCTCTATAGGAAGAAGGAGGAGTTATTGAAGGTGGACAAGTATATTTTTACCTCAGAATCCGTGACAGAAGGTCATCCGGACAAGATCTGCGATGCGATTTCTGACGCGGTGCTCGACGCCTGCATGGAGCAGGATCCGATGAGCCGTGTGGCCTGCGAGACGTGTACGACGACGGGTTTTGTCATGATTATGGGTGAAATCACGACAAAGGCACAGCTTGATTTCCAGAGTATTGCCCGCGATACGATCCGTGAGATCGGCTATGACAAGGGTGAGTATGGTTTCGACGCGAATACCTGTGCCGTGATGGTGGCGCTGGACAAGCAGTCCGCTGATATTGCGATGGGCGTGGATAAGGCGCTGGAGGCAAGAGAGAGCGGAATGACAGACGCGCAGATCGAGGCGATCGGGGCGGGCGATCAGGGAATGATGTTCGGCTTTGCGACGAATGAGACGCCGGAGTATATGCCCTACTCCATCGCGCTGGCGCACAGACTTTCAAAGAGACTGACCGAGGTCAGAAAAGACGGGACGCTTTCTTATTTAAGACCTGACGGCAAGACACAGGTCTCCGTGGAGTACGATGAGAATGGAAAGCCGCTCCGTCTGGAGGCCGTCGTTCTCTCGACGCAGCATGATCCGGACGTGACGCAGGAGCAGATTCACGAGGATATCAGAAAGTATGTGTTTGATCCGGTGCTTCCGAAAGAACTGGTGGACGGAGAAACAAAGTTCTTTATCAATCCGACCGGACGGTTTGTCATCGGAGGTCCTCACGGGGATTCCGGCCTGACCGGACGCAAGATTATAGTGGATACCTATGGCGGATATGCCCGTCACGGTGGCGGCGCGTTCTCCGGCAAGGACTGCACGAAGGTGGACAGAAGCGCGGCCTATGCGGCACGTTATGTGGCGAAGAATCTCGTGGCGGCGGGGATCGCGGATAAGGTTGAGATCCAGCTCTCCTACGCGATTGGCGTCGCGCAGCCCACGTCGATTATGGTGGATACCTTCGGGACGGGGAAGCTCTCTGATGAGAAGATCGTGGAGATTATCCGGCGCCACTTTGATCTGCGTCCGGCGGGCATTATTAAAATGCTTGACCTGCGCCGGCCGATCTACAAGCAGACGGCGGCCTACGGTCACTTCGGCAGAAATGATCTGAATCTCCCGTGGGAGCAGCTGGATAAGGTGGAAGAGCTGAAAAAAGAGAAGTAAAGTTCCGTGGAACCTCCGGGATGCCCGGCGGGGATTCCGGGACAGGGAGGTGGCAAAGCGGGGAGCGGTGCGTCAGATTCACAGACGTTTCGCTCCCCGCTTTGAGATAGAGGGGGACGTCCGGGGAACGGCGTGCCGGATCGCCCCTGCTTTGAGATGGAGGGGATGCGTCTGTCTCCCGGAGAGGAGACAGACCTGCGCACCGGCAGCGGAGCGGAGCCTGCACAGGAGGCGGCGGTGCGGCACTGTTTGAATTGTATATAATAGATAGAATATTCCGAATATTAGAAATGTGCAAAAAACTCTTGCATTTCCTTTTGGCCTCTGATAGAATTACAAATCGTTGCAGGGCACCGCACCGAACACGACCGGGAACAAAGCACATGAGAGGGCTTTCTGATTCGCGGTCAGGCAGAGCGAAGCAGGCAACGGTGAGTCAGTTCGATCACGTTTTTTGAAGAGTTGAAAATGAGATCTGATAGAAATTCAAATGAAAACTTCTTCAAAAAAGATGAAAAAAAGTTGTTGACAAGATGGAACAAACCTGATAAAATATCTCTTGCACGCGTCACGAAAGATACTTCGAAAGAGCGTGAGAAAGCCCGGAGAGGTATCGAAGCGGTCATAACGAGGCGGTCTTGAAAACCGTTTGTCCTAACGGGCACATGGGTTCGAATCCCATCCTCTCCGCTTCTATGAGATGAGCATCAGAATTTGTTAAATGATGTGAAACATCAATATAATAAGTAGCTGCTACGTAAGTAGGCACCTGCATGGAGAAATACCCAAGCTGGCCGAAGGGGCTCCCCTGGAAAGGGAGTAGGTCGTTAACGCGGCGCGAGGGTTCAAATCCCTCTTTCTCCGTTTGCAGACAGAGAAAAAATGATCTGCGCTGCAAAGCAAACCGAGCATGACGCCATGTTCGTACCGGAACGAAAGGACCGGTCAGAGAATTGACAAACAAACAGAAATGCAACCCTGAAGATTCCAATTAC
>JAUNGV010000057.1 GCA_030524225.1 Eubacteriales bacterium | reverse complement strand
CTCTGTTCTGTGCGGACTGAATTCCGACCACGCATAGTAAAATAACTGCTACTACTGTTCCGGCAATAATAAGTGTCAATTTCCAATTTTTCACCTTGTCCCTCCTTTAAAATCCGCATCTATTTCCATTTCGGAAAGAGTTCCCGTTTTTTTGTGGATGAGATGGATGCAAAATAATTTCCGCCATCTTTTACTGACCATTTTTCCTTCTTTGGAAAAATGGTTGCTCTACATCAATTTCGTGGCCTCACGAAGATGATCCTTCGCCTGAGCACATTCTTCCATTCCACTATTTTCATTTAATGTGTCAGATCCAGCGTTTCCATTATCAGTTCTACGTTGGTCTGCAGCGCCTCGATGTCCTCCTCGTTGTCTGCATAGTGCTCAATCAGTTCACCGCGCAGACGCTCAATCTCCTGCTGTGCTTTATCCTGTACCTTCTGGCACTGCCTCCGGCTCCAGAGCAGCACCGCCCCCGCTGCCGCAGTTCCTGCCATCACCGTGAAAAGTGTATTCCATCCTCGCATCCCGTCCTCCCTTCTCTGTCGCCCGCTCCCATTGTGGTTTTCCCTTGCTCTTTGTATTCCTCTCATGTAAACGGAAGCTCTTCGTCGATGCCGTCCGGAATGTTCATGAAGCCGTCCCCGGTGACAGAAAGATGGCGCGAGTAATCGCCTTCCCGTCCCGCTCCCATATTGTCGTTTCCATATCCTCCTGCGGGTTCCGATGCGGCTCCTGCACTCGCTCTGCTCTCGACAAATTCCTGACTCTCTACCACCACGTCCGTGGTATAGACCTTTACGCCGTCCCTGTTCGTATAGCTTCCGGTCTGGATCCGGCCAGAGATGAGCAGTTTCGTTCCCTTGCTTAAATATTTCTCGGCGACCTCTCCTGTCTTTCCGAAGGCCACGCATCCGATAAAGTCAGCGCTCTGACCTCCTTCCTTCCCGCCGCGTCTGTCGACTGCCAATGTGTATCTCGCGATGCACATCGGCTCCGCCCCCTGCGTGTACCGGATGTCCGGGTTTCTCGTGAGCCTTCCCATTAAAACCACTTTATTCATCTACGCCTCCCATCGTATAAAACCATCAGGATCGCCAATACGATCAGCGCCGCTGCCAATCCCCGCTCCATTTTCATCCTCCCTGTAATTTCTCCCGAAGATTCTTACAAATTCTTCCCTGCTCCTTTTCTTTTCAAACTCCCGCTGCGCGATTTTCTGCAGGAGTCTCATGTTCTTCACGTTCTGATGCACTGCCTCCGGCCCTTCGCGGTGGTGCTGGATACATAGATATACTTTCAGGCCGTATTTCTCAGACTGACGCCGGAGCGGCCCGCCGAATATATGGTGTTCCTCCAAAGCGCTCCGGCGGTCGTAATCTCCCCGCAGGATCATGCAGAGATAGCACCGGCCGTTTTCTTTTTTCTGCAGTATAGACTTCATTCACAGACCTCCTCGTCTGTGATCGTCTCCTTGCGCTGTGCGTTCAGTTCGTCCTCTCCACCGCGGTACAGGGTGTAGGTCACCCGTCCGTTTACGTTGATGCTGACTTTCTTGATTTCCCTGTCTATCAGCGGCTCTATGCACCGTTCGAGAATCCCCCCCGCCGCCGGTTCTGACGCGGAAAGGTTTTTAACTGTGATCTGCGCGCGCCGAATCTTCCCTTCCCTCTCCCGAGCGTACTGGGCCTGATCGCAGTCGCATTCTTGTGTCGCGATGTCGTTGAGTTCTTCCTGCGGCGTCCGCGGCAGTACTTCAATCAGGAGACTGCTTCCACAGTATCTGCACCAACCGGTTTGTGTCACTCTTTCTTCCTCGTTCATTCTCTTTCTCCTTTGATAGTAAAATATTGTGATTTATAAAAATAGCTGTCCCATGTAGGCTTTATCGCGTTTTTTCCAATTTCCCACTCGTTTTCCACGAAATCCTCCTCCCATTTAGGTTTTATGGGCTTTATCCTCATTTTTTTGCGATTTTGATGGGAAAATATTGCGATTTTATGTAAAAACAGGGCAAAATCCCGCTCCATGTAGAAGATATGCGGCTTTGCGGGTTTTAGCCTCCCCGTGCGGTAAGCTGCGCCCGGAGCCACCCGCGCCACTCGGAAGGCTTTCCCTCCTCGCAGATCGCAACGTACTGATTCCCGACAAGTCCCTGCGCGATCTCCTCCCAGATCTGCGCGTTTGCCACCGGCTTCCCGTTTGGGCGACGCCATCCTCCTGCGCGCCATGTTTTGAGCCAGTACAAACTTCCTGATACATAGGCAGAATCCGTGTGTATGACAATCCGGCTGTCCTGATCCGGTTTGATGTGCCGGGCGGCCAGACGAAGGGCGAGCAGCTCTGCGGTTCCTCTGTTTGCATTTACCGGCTCGAAATATGCCCTGCGCACCGGTTCCGGGTCTCTCGGCATCTCCAGCACCGCGCCGATCATTCCCTCACTCGAACGCACTGTTCGAATATTGGTCTGCAGATAAACATCGAATTGCATTCTCAGTCCCTCACAAATGTATATTCCAGATACGGCGTCCCCATTGCTTCATGGACGCCCCGGCGGATGGAATTCTTGTCGAGCCGCCATCCTCTCCGATCTCTGATGGATTCCCGGAAGGTTCTGGCGTGTACGATGGTCTTTGTTACCTTCGGCCTGCACAGTCCCCGCGACGGCGTATAGAGCTGCCCGATCTTTTTACCCCCGCCCTCCGTCTCGGCTGTCTTTAATGCATATTTGATAAAATACGCCGCAATGTCCGCATACTGCCCTTTGCTCCAGAGCGGCTGCACATTGACAGGCCCGTATCCCCACGCATCCACCAGTTCCTGAAGATCTGCCTGCGACAGCATCATGTGAACGTGCCTGCTTCCCCGCGGGCCAATTTCCATACAGTAAATGTATTTCAGCCGCTTTCCTGCCTTTTGGTATCTCCTTCTTAAGCGCTGGATGAAGTTATGCATCATCCTCTTCATGCCGGCGCTGTCCTCCGGGATGTCCCCGGCAAAGGACAGGGTTACCAGTGCGTCCACTCTGTCCTCAAAGTTGGCATTCATCAGGCGGCGCAGATCCCGGTGTGCTTTTCTGATATTCGATTTTCTGGCAGCCTCCGGAGTGGGTCGGAAATTTTCTGCTCTGGGGGAGCGCTTCCCTGCTCTGGCAGAGAAATATTTTCTTTCTTCTCTTGTTCTGCCCGCAGAGCATATCTCGTGTATGTATGGCATGATCCCCGTTCCGTTTCAAAATATAATTGTCTTACCGTGTCGAAATGGCGGTTCTTCCCCGCCTTTTCTTTTTCCTTGACACATCCCGGAAATCTGCTAGAATATATATGACAGCCGTGTCATATTTATTTGAGGGCAGATCTTCCGGGATCTGTCTTTTATTTTGTCTCTTCCCGGTATGGTTCCGGTGCAGGCATCCACGCGGTTACCCCGTCAAATGCCGCGTGCGGCGAATGTTCATCGCGTGCGTTGAATTTCCTGTGTTTCGCGGAATAATGAACGATCATCATCCCGCACGGTTCTCCCTCATCATCCACATAAGACACAATGACGTCTCCTGATTGTTCCGGCAGTCTCTCTGCCGTCGGTATCCATTTCATTTCCATATCTCTCCTCCTGGGTAAATTAAATCTGATATGTTCCCTCCGCCTCTGATATCGTTTTTCATGTGGCAGTAGCAGTCCCGTGATTTTTCAAAATCAAATTCTGTTTCGCAGTGTTCCCGGCACCATTTCCCGCCGTCCGCAGCTTCGGCCACGCGCTGAAAGCGGTATCCGAACAAGCAGTGCATTGTTTCGCTCACTTCTTTCTTCCTCTTCCAAGGTGGCCCGTGTGTTTGATTACGGTTGAGACGTGATAGCCGGTCTTCTGCGCGATTTCTTTTACTGACATTCCGCTTTTTCTCATTTCTTCCAATTGCCCGGCGATCTTTGGCGTTACGCTGAACCTCTTCCCGGTCCGGCTCCCGTCTACGTGGTATGGGGATTTTTTCGGTGGTTTATCCGCAGACTCCGCCATCTCATCCAGATACTCACTGATGTCTTCCTCTTCCACTTCTTCCCGCAATGGAGTCCTGCGGTGTTCGATCTGTGCATACTGACGCACCGGTGGAAGATTTCGCCGTATCATTGCACCTGCCATCAGTAACCTCCCTCCATCAGTTCTCCTTCCGACAGTTCTCCGATCTCTCCGCCTGTCCCCGGCGCATCAATCCTGCGCATTTCCACACTCGATAAAATATTTTTTCTCGCCATTGCCGCGCACTGGATCGCTTCGATCGCCAGATTCCGGCTCGCAATATACAGCTTGGTGTAGTGGCTGTGCAGTTTTCCTGCGGACGAATTGTCTTTGATGCTTTCCCAGAGTTCTTCCGCGATCCACGCCAGTTCGGCACGCGTATCAGACGCCTCTTCTACATCTTCCCGCATCACCGCGTATCCCTCGTGCGCGGAATGAAAAAGCGGGAACTTCTCGTTCGCCGCCTGCAGCTCCATATCGATCAGCTTCACCAACTCTCTTTTAACAGCGTTTGACATCTCTCTTCTCCTCTTTATACCGTGCTCCGGACTTTAACCGGAGATCCCCGTGCTCTGTCTTTGCGTTGAGCTACACGGTTACACTTTCCAAAAAGATCAGTATCCGGTCGGGATCCGGAGCGGCTTGATATCGCAGCATAGCCGCCTTGCTGCGCTTCGCCGATTCTGGCTCGGCGGTATGACCGGTCAGGGCTGCCAGAAGCCCGATAGGCGGATCCGGAGTCGAACCGGAATACTGCTGTCTGGTTTAACGCGCGCCAGCGCCCTACCGTTGGACGATCCGCCTGTATGGGATCCTCGCGATCCCCTGTTATTTACCGTGTGCCCTCTCCAGTGCCGCGGAGACGATCAGAATATCCTCGGCATACTGGGAAACATATCCCTCCTCCCTGGCCCTCGCGTCCCCGTTGTAGATCATCAGCGCGGTGGCCACGCTGTGTTCTCTCGAGAGCTCTGCGAGATAATCCGCCGCGGTCATGATGCAGTCCCGCGCATTATACAGATCCGTCGCCCCGATCCGCTCCATCCTGTCCTGATGCCAGCGTGAAGACACCTGCATGATGCCAGTGCAATCTCCGTTGACCGCGTCGGTCTGATACCTGCTCTCTCGCCACGCAATGGCCTCGAGCAGTTCCGGGCAGATCCCGTATACTGAGCCCGCCTCTTCGCAGATCTCCCTGATCTCCGCAGGCAGATCCACTTCGTACTCGGCAAGGATCTGTTCAGATTCCACACGGATCTCCTCTGCGGATACCGGAGGGATGATCACCTCCGGTTCCGCGCTCTCCATGACCGAAACGGTCATTTCCGACACCGGTATCGCCTCTCTGTGAATCGGCGTGATCTCCGTTGCCAGTACAGCCTGCTCATCCAGCGTCGCCCATGTGCAGCCGATCACGGCCACGCAGAACCCCGCGGCGATCGCAAGAATGTATGTGTTAATCCCATCTCGGGGGCGTACAGTATTTTTGTGCACCGGGGATCCTCCTCCCTATCGTCATGATCGTCAACAATGCCAGTGCGCCGATCATGACCAGTCCTTTCCTCATTTCAGCGCCTCCATGATCTCTTGAAGCGTTTCCACGGTGAATTCTCGTTTCATCTGCATCAACTTCTGAGCCGCGTCATCCTTCACGGCTTCGCTCTCGAGCTTTTCAAAAAGCTTTTCCCAAAACTCATTGGTTTCTTCTGTGAGACGATTGGTGAACTCTTCGACCTCATCCTTGCAGCCCAGCATCTTTGCGAGCGTCATGTTTCCGCTCCCTTTGATATGGATCCCGTCCGGTTTCCAAACCACTTCCAGTTCCATTGCTACAATCTCTTTCTTCATGATGCTGATTCCCCTTTCCTATTCACATTCCCGATCTGACAATCTCAATGATCTGCTCATCTGTCAGTTTCAGCGCCTTGATCAACCTCCGGAACTCATCCATCTTCATGGCGTCCGGGTTGCTCATCCGCAGAAAAAATGTTGATCTCGGAATCCCTGTCATTCTGGATACCTTGTCGTAATCGATCGCCTGATACGCCATGACCGACGTCACGACTGCTCGTGTTCTATCCTTATTAACTTGTGCAAGTGTTGTCTTGGGCATATTTCTCCTTTCTGCCGCCAGAAGCGGCTTGACATTGCACCTCATAATATTTTTCGCGATGTTTGCTCATCCAATTTCGTCGCTCATCCCCCGCATTCCATCTTCTTATTTCGGTTCGGCAAATAATTCAGCAAGTGCTGTATTGTCAATTTTCTTAATCTCTGAGGAATTCAACTTTCTGACGCGATCATCCACTTCCTTTAAAACCAGCAGGGATTCTTTCACTGTCAGATTTGCATGGAGTAATTCCGCCATGATTTTCTCTGTTATCGCTTCTTTTTTATTCATTGCGCTTCTCCCGTCTTCCGCCCTCCTGCGCTATAATCTTTTTACAGGCTCCCGCCAGAGCCGAGTAAATTGAAAGGAGGATTTATTGTGGCTTCTTTGTATCGTATTGATGTTTCATCTCTTCAAACTTATGAAGAGCGTTATGCTGTCTATCAAAAATTTAATAACGGAAACTGGGATATCTATGATCACTGGGAATATTTAGATTCTACACACAGAACATTTAGCTATTTTGACGTCTTCTGGTATACTGATTCCACGCCATCACTCCCAGAACTTCCCCCTGCAGTGCGAGTTATAAAACAGTAGTTCTCACCAGAATTTTCGGAAAGTCTGCATCATAGTCGATTATGATGCGGGCTTTCTTTGTGTTCTGCTTTCCCACAGGAAGCCGATTTAAAAGGAACTGGATTCCTGTTTTTTCAAGGAAAAACGGGGTGTTTCCACATTCACCTATTTCCATCCCATTCAGATCCTGTACGCCGAAATGCCGCAGCGTTTCCCCTATCATCACAGTTTTGGAAGATGCTCCTCCTGCGCTGCGTTCCTCTCCCCTTGCGAGTAAATCCGTAATGGCGGAATTTTCTGTTTTTTTAATTTCTTCTACGCGCGCATTTCTGATCCTTTTGTCAACTTCCCAGATCACTGACCGCGTTTCTTTCAGAGCCAGACCGGCTTCGAGAAGTTTCTCTATAATTTTTTCTATTACCTCTTCTTTTTTATCCACGGCTATCTCCTGTTCTTCGTTTTTCTGTTACTCCAGCAGGCGCGTACATCCGGATTGTTTCTCTCTTTCTAAATACTTCTCAATTTCCTGTTCGAACGCTTTTCTCTCTTCTTCAATATCCTTTTTGCTTGCAATCTCTGTTTTCCCGTTTGAAATCACGCCTCTGCAGTATGTTTTGTTTTCCTCGTACTGGGCCTTTAATTCTTCCAGCGGCGTTTCGTTTACATAGCGCTCCGATAAATTAAAGGCTCCATCATACCCCGGAAACGAATAGATATACTTCACGGCTTCCGGCCATTCCTTTGCTCCAATTTCAGAGAGCCATTTTCGTTTTTCTTCGTTTTGATCAACGCTCTTGCTGCTATCACTCAGAGCGGGAAGGGACGATAACTCCTGCGCTTTCCGGCTGTATTGTGAAATTGCTTCCTTACTCATAAACACTTTTGTTTCTACTCTCAGTTGTTCCGGATCATATGAAATTTCCATCCGGAACGGCTGTGAGCAGTCCATCAGCTGAATAAAACTCCGTAAAAGCCATGTGCTTTTTGCAAAATCCTCTGTAAAGCACTTATGGACAATTGGCTCCAGAGAAAACTCCGTCTTCTTTTCTTCTTTCTCCATAGTTCTGATTTTTTCCTCTCTGCGGCTTCTTATTTCGTTATTCACTGACCGATTTTGGTGTACAGCGTATACACCGTGAACACGATCGCCATCGCCACCGCGTAAATAGGGTATATTTTGTTGTCTCTGTCCACGGCCTGCATAATTGCTATGCAGATGATTACGGCAATCCATATCACTCCTATTACGATAATTTCTGTCACCTCTCCCTCACCTCCTCCCGCCCTGCGGCTTCTTATTTCGTTGGCGTGGGCTCCCCGCCTCCATTGTCCGTTGCGAAATCCATTGGATTTTTATGAAGAACCATGCAAATCCGAGTAAACTCGTCTGCTCGAAGTTCTCTCTCCCTCCGGTCATCGCCAATACTCGCATACAGTGCCGAATACGGAATTCCTGATTTTCTGGATAACTCAGAAAGATTTACGCCTATACTTTTCGTGTACGCGGCCAGATTCTTAGTTACATTCACTTTTATTCCTCCTTTGTCTTAAAATCTAAGAATTGATTAGAGTATATCCTTAGTATCTAAGAATGTCAATAGAAATAGCAAATATTTTTTCTTACTTACTAAGATTTTTATTTACAGTAAGAATAAATAATGCTATTATGTGAACATGGAGGGGCAATCATGAATCTAAACATTCCCGAACTTCTCAAACAACTTCGCAAAACCTCGGGACTATCTGCAAATGAGGTCGTTGAAAAATTAAAAGACTATAATATAGAAATTTCTGGTAAGACCTTATACGGATATGAGAGCGGGGTCAGTAAGTTGAATGCGGATGCATTCATAGCTTTATGCATGATCTATAAATGTGAAAATCCCTTAGAACTCTTTGGGCTTCACTCCACTGATCCGATGGATTATAGGTTAATTGAAAAATACCGTGACCTCGATCCCCACGGACAGGACATGGTTGATACCGTATTAGATAAGGAACATTCTCGCTGCATCGCCGCACAAGAGCAGGCGAAGGCGACCGTCTCTGCTCTGCATGATCGCAACGCTGATTATCTGCTCCCCAACGCGGCGCATGAGCGGACAGA
Source organism: Eubacteriales bacterium (assembly GCA_030524225.1). Lineage (GTDB taxonomy): Bacteria > Bacillota > Clostridia > Lachnospirales > Lachnospiraceae > CAG-791. Next base: position 10,716 of record JAUNGV010000057.1, on the reverse strand, counting down.
TATAGAGGTGACCGACGAGGATCGGTTGGCTGATGATGAGATTATGAGAAATTTTTAACTTTAGAAAATCGATATTTTTTTATTGATTTTCTAAATAAATATGGTAAGATAATATCAAACAAGAGCCGACCGCTACGGCCAGAATATAGCGGACGTGTATGTTTAACTTCCGCGGGTGACGGGGTGCGTAAGCGTAGAATATTGCCCACTTGTTTGAGGAACTTACCATATTTATATGGTAGGTTCCTTTTTTTGGTGATTGCGTATGAGACTGGTTACGATAAGATCCGAACTCCTTTCCGCTTATGCTATGGATCCGGAAGTACTACAGAAAACAGGCCGCCCTTATGTCGCTGTTATGAATCTGCGTTACAAAGGGAAGCGTCATTTATTTGCCGTACCACTGCGCTCTAATATCGCCGGAAATGCTCCGAAGAATCAGTATTTTCCTCTTCCTACAAGATCAGCAACCAGAGACGGGCGCAGGCATGGAATACATTATATAAAAATGTTTCCTGTCAGAAAAAGTGATCTCATTCGGTATCGAGTAGACGGAAATGAAAGTGCAATTCTCGTTCAGGATGTCATTGAGCGCAATTCTTCCGATATTATTTTGCAATGTCAAAACTATCTGACTGCATACGAAACCGGAAATCATCCACTGTTTTCTACTGATATTGATTTGCTTTTACACATTTTGGGAAATATCGCAGAGATATGAATTGTATGGAGGTTATGCCGTGACGTTTGACAATCTGGCGGATCAGGCCGCCGCCGAGGGATTACAAATAAAAGAAAAACCTCTGCGCTCCAGTGACGGGCGTATCTTCGGCAATAATATTGCCCTGCGCCGAGGACTTCGCACCTCAGCACAGCGCGCCTGCGTGCTGGCTGAGGAACTTGGCCATTATTACACCACCGTCGGGAATATCCTCGATCAGCGGGACACGGAAGCCCGCAAGCAGGAGCGCCGGGCGAGAGCATGGGGATATGAGAAGATGATCGGACTGCGCGGCATCATAGACTGTTACGTCTCAGGATGCCGCTCCCGCGCCGAAATGGCAGATCATCTTGGTGTGACTGAAGAATACCTGCAGGAAGCGATCGAGTTTTACCGGGAAAAATATGGGGAATACGCTGCGCTGGACAATTACGTGATCTGCTTTGAACCGCACCTTGGGGTGGTGGAACTGCGAGAAGAAATATAGACAAGGAGAAAACTATGGCATCGAAAGATACTCTTACTGCTGAAGACGTTATCAAAAATAAGAAAGCCGCTATTCGATCAGTCAATGACCTATTGGAACGGTATATAGCTACCAATGACGCTGGCTACTTGAAAAAAGCGAACCTGATTTCATACTGGTTGAAGAGTTATTCCAAATATATTCAATTCGAGGAAACTTTTGTCCCGTCAAAAAATATAGCTTATAAACGCGGCGATATTGTAAAAATTAATTTTGGTTTTAATATAGGCGCTGAGTATGGTGGTCTCCATTATGCTGTTGTGGTGAATATCACCAACGATCACAGTTCCCCTGTTGTTACTGTAGTTCCCTTAACATCACAAAAAGGGCGTTCTATTCATCGATACAATATTGATTTGGGCAATGAGTTGTATCGTCTCCTAAAATCCAAGCATGATGCGATTAGTCAGTCGTTGAATAGCGAAAAAGATAGCCTTAATGAAACAGCCACTGCTGTTCAAGATATTGTCGAACTAGCCGGGCAAGTTTTGGACTCTATTAGGACTGATGAATCGGATAAAAAGAAACAAGAAGAAAAAATTGCCTTAGTACGTTCGTATCTTGCTTCTGCCAAAAAACTCAATGATGATCTTCAGATTAAAAAGCAGAAAAATAAAGAAGCCATAGAAGATCTGAGGAAGATAGATGCTGAGATCTCAAAAATGAAGTCTGGAAGCATTGCTCTCGTAAGTCAAATTACAACAGTCAGCAAAATAAAAATAATGGATCCCAAAAATTCACATGGTATTTTATTTGGAATTCGTCTCAATGAAGAAAGCATGGATAAAATCAACAAAAAAATGAAAGAATTATTTATATTTCAAGAATAAACTGTTTATTTTTTATTCATTGACCATATGAATTTTTTCCGTTATAATGAGGTTACGAAAAGCATTGCTTTTCAATATTGCCTTTAGGGCATTAATGAAGATATTCTTCAAATCAGACCTCGCGGAAACGCGGGGTCTTTTACGTTTAAGGAAAAACATTCATAGGATTATCACCAAGACCACCCATCCCATCCAATTGTAGAAGGAGGTGAATGATATGCCATTACTGAAGGATCAAAAATGCACTGCCACTGATTACTGGGCGCTGCCAGACGGCCGGCGTGCGGAGCTGATCGACGGGACGCTGTATGATCTGGCGTCACCGAGCCGAATACACCAAAAAGCTGTATCGGCACTCAACTGGATAATCAGCGACTATATCCAGCACCGTGGCGGCCCCTGTGAGGTCTATCCCGCTCCCTTTTTGGTCAACTTAAACGGAGACGAAAGCTGCTTTGTGGAGCCGGATCTCTCCGTGATCTGTGATCCGGACAAACTCTCAGATCGTGGATGTGAGGGAGCGCCGGACTGGGTGATCGAGATTGTCTCCCCGTCGAGCAGGAGGATGGACTGCCAGAAGAAAATCGCCCTTTACGGCGAGGCAGGCGTCCGGGAATACTGGATCGTCGATCCGGCGCATCAGCGCGCGACCGTTTACCGATTTGAAGCAGACGAAGCGCCCACGGTGTACTCTTTCGATCAGCCGGTTCCGGTCGGGATCTATGATGGATTCGAAATCGTGATCGCCGCTCTGCTGTAAAACCACCCATGCAATCCGCCGACCGCTACGGTCAGAATATAGCGGACGTGCATGTTTAACCTCCGCGGGTGGCGGGGTGCGCAAGCGTAGAATATTGCCCACTTGTATAAAAAAAATCCGCCTCAGCGCGCCAACGCCGAGACGGACAGGTCGCCCGGAAAAATCCGGTACAATACCCAAGACAAATTTATTGTACCTCTTTTCCCGGCTGACCACAAGTCTACCGGGCATTTTTATGCCCAAAAGGAGGTACTATGCCAACTGCAAAGCGACTTCCCTCCGGTAACTGGAGGGTACGCGTCTATATTGGAGACGACGTCAACGGGAAAAAACTTTATCGCTCCTTCACCGATCCGGACCGGCGCCGGGCAATTCGTCTGGCAGCAGAGTTCGAACTGAAGCACCGGGAGGCGAAACTCTCCAATCTCTTTGAGCACGCGATGCGTCAGTACATCATTGCCAAGAAAACCACTCTCAGCCCGAATACCTTTCGAGAGTACACTAATATGCAGAAAATGCTGACAGCCGAATGTCCTGCCCTCTGTAAGAAGAAAATCGACATGCTTACAAAACTCGACGTACAGGAGGCGGTCAACATCCTCAGTGAAAAGCGTGCCCCCAAGACTGTCAAGAATTACGCTTATTTCATCTCCGGCATATTGCGTTTTTACGACGTGCAAATGCCAACGGCAACTTTGCCGGCGCGCAAACGCCCGAAGATCCATGTCCCGACTGATGCTGTGGTGCGTCAGGTCATCGCCCTGTCCGAAGGGTCAGAACTTGAAATCCCTATCCTACTCGCAGCGTTTGGCCCCCTGCGCCGTTCCGAAATCTGCGCCCTGAGCATGGATGACATCTCCGGAAACGTCATCCACGTCCACCGCGGTCTTGCCCTTGGGATCGACAATAAATATCATCCAAAAACGCCAAAAACCTACTGCAGCGACAGGTTTGTTGAATTTCCTGCCCCTGTCATTGCCAAAATACGCGAACGCGGGTATATTACTCGTATGAAACCGTATCAGATCACGATGCAGTTTTCCCGCCTGCTGGCCGCGCACGACATCCCGCACTTCCGCTTTCACGATTTACGGCACTACTCGGCGTCCGTAATGCACGCGCTCGGAATACCGGATGCCTACATCATGCAGTGCGGCGGTTGGAGCACCGACGGCGTCCTGAAAGAGGTCTACCGTCACACGCTGGACGACCGCAGTCCCGAGATGCGCGACCGGGCAAACGGACATTTTCAAGGTCTGATCAGCGGTCAATTAGATGACACGAAAGATGACACGCCCGAGTAAGAATGGCGTATTTATGCGGTTTTTAGGAGGTGTTTCCACGTTCAAGTCCTGTTAACCGCATATTCTGACAAACAGCGTATTCATCGGATTCCCAGTGGATCCGCATAAATACGCTGTTTTTTCACGCATCCCACATCATATTTTTTCTGACATCTGCTCTTCATTGTCGCCCTTTTTGACACTAAGGGCAAACTGTCCATTGCCCGGGATTTTTCTGAATGCTACAATCCAACACAACTAGGGAATCTGCTGATTCCGCAGCAACGCGTCTGTGCGCTCATCCGCCGGACGCCGATTGAACAAAGAAGAGAGGGAGACTGACATGGCTATTCAATTACCGCACGCCGTCGAACGCAAGGGATTTGAAATCCTGATCGACGCCGCTATTAAAAATGTAAACAAAGGCGATCGCGCCAAGAACCTGACGAAACTCGTGGACATGGCACAGAAGGTGCTCGGAGACGCATGGTCTCCGGCCGCTTACGACAAAATCCGCAGTGTCATCAGCGATCCGGACAGCAAATGGATGCAGTACGCCAATCATCTGCTCGACAACACCGATCCGAAACTGATCAAAATGTCGCTGCTCAATCTCGGCTATGAGGCCGGTTTCCGCGGCTTCCACAGAACGCTGGAGAACGGCAAAAAGTACGGATGTTCCATTCCGTGGGTCATCCTGATCGATCCGACCAGTGCCTGCAACCTTCACTGTACCGGATGCTGGGCGGCGGAATACGGACACACCATGAGCATCAGCTACGAGGATCTTGACCGCGTCATCACCGAGGGCGAGGAGCTCGGCATTCACGCATGGCTCTTTACCGGCGGTGAACCGTTGACCCGCAAAAAGGATCTGATCAAACTCTGTGAAAATCATCCGGAGAGCGCATTCCACTGCTTCACAAACGGCACGCTGATCGATGAAGAATTCTGTCAGGAACTGCTGCGCGTCGGCAACTTCGTTCCGTCAATCTCAGTCGAGGGCTTTGAGGACGCCAACGACGGCAGACGCGGCGAAGGCGTTTTTGACAAAGTCATGCACGCCTTTGATCTGCTGCGCGAGCACAAGCTCCTCTTCGGCACCTCCATCTGCTACACGAGCGTGAACTACAAGATCGTCACCTCCGATGAGTTCCTGGATATGCTGATCAGCAAAGGGGTCTCCTACACCTGGTATTTCCACTATATGCCGGTCGGAAACGAGGCGTCCACGGATCTGCTGCTGAATCCGGAACAGCGTGAATATATGTACCACAGAGTCCGCGAGATCCGCGGCTGGGAAGGCGGCAAGCCGATTTTCGCGATCGATTTCCAGAACGACGGCGAGTTCGTACACGGCTGTATCGCGGGCGGCAAGTACTACTGCCATATCAATCCAAACGGTGATGTGGAACCCTGCGTCTTTGTCCACTACTCTCAGGCGAATATCCACGACAAGAGTCTGCTCGAGTGTCTGCAGCAGCCGCTTTTCAAGGCATATCAGGCGGGCCAGCCCTTCAATGACAATATGCTGCAGCCCTGCCCGATGCTGGAAAATCCGGACAAGCTGCGCGCGATGATCGAGGCGACCGGCGCGAAATCAACCGACATGGAATCCCCGGAAGACTGCGAACATCTCTGCGCAAAGTGCGACCGGTACGCCGCAGAATGGAAAGACACTGCCGACAAACTCTGGACCGCGCACCATTTTGAACGGACTGACCGGGCGCCGATGAAGTAACAACGAACCTCGGGAACCTCGGATGAATCCGAGGTTCGTACGAGGCGGCAAAGCCGCCTCGGTGCACGGCGGAATCCCCAGCGTCCACTCACGATGCAATTCAGAACGTTTCTTCGAGGTAGCACAGCCGCCTCGGCATACAACGGAATTTATAACGTCCACTCACGGTGAAATTCAGAACGTTTCTCCGAGGCGGCACAGTTGGCGCGCTGGGAGCTCCGCAGTTTGTCATTTGCCATAAAATTTAGTAAGATAAGAGGCGCGTGCGGCAAAATGCCGCACACGCCTCTTTTGCGGAGCAATCGGCTTTCACAGGCCTAGCTCCCTCAAGCGACCGGCCAGACCGCGTGCCTGCACGCCGGGATGGCTGGACATTACAAAGGAATTGTACAACAGTATGAACGAACAGTACGCCCAGAAAATAAACGATATTGCGGCACAGGTCATGGTATTTTCCAGAGACCGCGTGATGCTCTCTCTGCAGTTTTTAAATCGCGCCTTCCTGAAAATGCCTCTCGTCGCCAGTGAGAAAACAGAGACCTTCGAGACAGACCTCTCCCGAATCTACTACCATCCCGTCTATGTCGTACGAAAGACGAAACAGGATTCGAATTATGCCTCCCGCGCTTTCCTTCATATGATTCTGCACGGGATCTTCCTGCACCCGTTCCGTTACGACGAGAAAGAGCGCGATGTCTATGATCTGGCCTGCGACATTGCGGTGGAATCCGTGATTCTCGACTTAAAACTCGGAGAGACGAAGCTTTTCACCGATGCGAGGCTCCGCCTCTTTCTGGATGAGCTCGCCGTCAAGGTCTCTCCTCTCTCCGCCGACAAAATTTACGCCTTTCTGTCAGACCATCCCGAAGAGACCGCGTGGGTGCGGGCGCGGGCGTCTCTTTTTACGAGAGACCGTCATATGCAGTGGATTCCTGTCGCTGAACAGTCCGCAAATAAGCCCCCTTCCTCCGCCTCGCAGAGTTCCAATCTCCAGCTCGGCGTCAACGGCTGCCATGAAGCGGCCGCTGCGGAGAACGGAGAAGCCGCCGAGGAGGGGCTGCTCGGCCGGAGACGGGCGGATGACTGGAAGGAATTGTCCGAGCGCGCCCAGACCGATATCCAGACGTATTCCAAGGAACGGGATATCGGCATCGGAAACTTTCTCGCCAATGTCAGCGCCAACATCCGTGACCGGCAGGATTACACGGAATTTCTGCGCCGTTTTTCCACCATCGGCGAGGAAATGCACCTTGACGACGATTCCTTCGACTACATTTATTACACCTACGGCCTGCAGCACTATCGCGATATGCCGCTCATTGAGCCTCTCGAGTACCGGGAGACGAACCGGATCCGGGAATTTGCCATCGCGATTGATACCTCCGGCTCCTGTCAGGGCGATGTTGTAAAACGCTTTTTGCAGAAAACCTACTCGATCCTGAAGACGAGCGAGAGCTTTTTTGAGCAGGTCAACGTCCACATCATTCAGTGTGACGCCGCGGTGCAGCACGATGAAAAGGTGACCTCTGACGAGGAATTCGAACGCTATATGAAAAACGTCACCCTCTCCGGGTTCGGCGGCACGGACTTCCGTCCCGTTTTCACTTATGTGGATCACCTGATTGCCGACCATGAATTCCAGAACCTGAAAGGCCTGCTCTACTTCACCGATGGTCAGGGCACATATCCGGAGAAAATGCCGGACTACAAGACTGCCTTCGTCTTTCTGGAAGAGGATTTTCACGTCAGGCGTCCCACTGTCCCGCCGTGGGCGATGCAGGTCGAAGTGCGGGAGGATGAATTGTAACGTAACAGTTCAGCCAGCCGAGAGCAACAGGGCAAAATCGTGCCCGCACGAATTTTGATCTGCTGCTTTCGGCTGAGGGAGCGCCCGATCATGAGCAAAGGCAGCCGCGAAGCGGCGGAGAGCGCGGCAGCGCGACTTTGCGAATGGCGCGGGCTGAACTGTTACATTGTAACAGACTCACAGAAAGGGATTTCCATGAATATCGCAGAAGCAAAGGAACAGATCAAACGCACCGTAACCGTCTATCTCACAAGAGACCGCTACGGCGCTTACCGCATTCCCATCGCCAGACAGCGTCCCGTCTTTCTGCTCGGCGCGCCGGGCATCGGCAAAACCGCCATTATGGAGCAGCTCGCCCATGAACTGGACATCGCTCTCGTCTCTTATTCCATGACGCATCACACCAGACAGAGCGCTCTCGGTCTGCCTGTGATCCGCCAGTCCTCCTGGCAGGGCAGAACGTTCGACGTCACCGAGTACACCATGAGCGAGATTATTGCCGCCATTTACGAGGCCATGTCCGCCAGCGGCAAGACGGAAGGCATTCTCTTTCTGGATGAAATCAACTGCGTCTCGGAGACGCTCGCCCCAGCCATGCTCCAGTTCCTGCAGTACAAGACCTTCGGCACACACCGGATTCCGGAGGGCTGGGTCATTGTGACCGCCGGCAATCCGCCGCAGTTCAACCGCTCTGTTCGCGAGTTCGACGTCGCGATGCTCGACCGTCTCAAAGTGCTCGAGGTGGAGCCCGACTACGACGTCTGGCGCTCCTATGCGGCCGACCGCAGCATTCACAGCGCCGTACTGACGTATCTCGATATCCGCAAGGATGACTTTTACCGCATGGAAAACACGTCGGACGGCAGAAGCTATACGACAGCCCGGGGCTGGGAGGATCTCTCAGAGACGATGTATCTCTATGAAGATCTCGATTATCCGATCGACGAGACACTGATCGCGCAGTATCTGCGCAGCAAAGACATTGTCCGCGAGTTCTCCTCCTATTACGCGCTCTACCGGAAATACCGGGAGGATTACCGGATTCCGGATATTCTCACCGGAAAAGAAACGGAGAGCGTGCGCGAGCGCGCCCGCGCCGCAGCCTTTGACGAGCGCGTTTCTCTCGTCAATCTCCTGCTCGACGCTGTACAGCGCAAGATCCGCGACAATGCCGGGACCGAGCAGGCTCTCCGTCTGCTGCTGCCCACACTCAAAAAGATCAAAACCGCACTCTCCCCGGACGAAAGAACACTCTCCTCCGGGGACGAAGCCTTTTCTTCGGCGGATGTCTTTGCGCTCGCGCAGCGCTCGCTCTCCGAAGAAACCGAAGCGCTGCGGGAGACTCTGGAGCGCCAGCGCCGGGCAGGCTCCCTCTCTTCGCGCGAGGAAAAAAGTCTGCTCTGCCGCATCTCCATTCTGGAGGAAGAGAAACAGGCTGTCCGGATCGCCGCCAAGGGCGCAGACAGAGCCCTGTTCCGCGCGGCAGACGCAGCCCCGAACGCCGTCCCCGCTGGCACGGAAGGTGCAGACCAGAACGCGCTCCCTGCTGACACGAAAGACGCAGTCCCGAACGCGCTCCCCCCTGGCACGAAAGACGCAGTCCCGAACGCGCTCCCGTCCGGCGCGGCGGAGACAGTGGCACATACAGAAAGCGCGTCCGACTCCGCTTTTTCCGTGATCCGCTCTGATTACAGCGGGCGCGTCGCCGCCATGCAGGCGGAGGCGGATGAAATCTCCGGCCAGCTGTCTCATCTCTTTGGGTTTATCGAGGAAGTTTATGGCGAACAGGGCAGCGAGATGCTTCTCGTCGTCAACAGTCTCACCGCCGATTACAGCAGCGCCTACTTCCTGAGCAATCATCCCTGCGAGGCTTACTACCGGCACAGCCGTCACTTCGCAATTTACGGACGTGAAAAGGAACTGCAGGAAGCGCTCAACGACATCGACCTGAGGGATCTGGACAATTCGGCGCGAGCGTAAATAAGCAAAGGAGATAGATTACACAATAAGACCGACAGCTTATTGTGTAATCCGGGATTTGTGCCGGAGCGTCGCAAATCCCGGCGTTGGCAGACGCAAATTTCAGATTTGCGTCGCCCCGCCCTGCAAAGCGCTCCGGAATGGAGAACTCTATGTCCACATTTTCCGCATCCGACGCCCCGTTTGAGTATACTTTTGAATCCTCCGAAGAGGAAACCGGCGCGGTTCTCACCCGCTATCTCGGCAGTGAAAACGCTTCCGGTGAACCTGAGCGCATTCTCACCGTTCCCGCACAGATCGACGGTTTCCCTGTGCTCGCTGTCGGCGAGGGCGCGTTTTCCGAGAACGGCGGCGCACTGGAGGAAATCCGTGTGCCGGGTACGGTCCGCTCCATCCGGGAGAATGCGTTCGAATACTGTTTCAGCCTGCGGACTCTGATTCTGAAAAACGGCGTGGAGCATCTCGGTGCAAACTTTATCGGTTCCTGCCCGCAGATGACCTCCCTCGCTCTCCCCGCGAGCATTCACCGGATCGACCGTCCGGGCGATCTCGGCAGTCTGCGCCTGCTGCCCGCGGAGGGTAACGCCTCCTACCAGTACGACGGCTACGGTCTGTACCGCACGATGTCTTCCGACACTGCGCCCGCCCCCTGCGCCTCCGTTCTGATAACGGTATCACAGCAGGATGACCGCACGGAATACCGCGTCGCGCCGGGAACAGTCTGTATCGGAGCAAACGCCTTTGCCGGACAGTCTCACCTCCGGCGCGTCATTCTGCCGGATTCTCTGCGCGAGATAGGCCCCTCCGCTTTCTGTCAGTGTCAGTCGCTCTCCAATGTTGTGTTCAGCGAAGGACTGCTCTCCATCGGCGACGAGGCATTCTCCGCCTGCCCCTCTCTGAAATCACTCTCTCTGCCCGCCTCTCTGTGCGAGATCGGCCGCTGTGCCCTAGACACCTCCGGCTGGGACGACAGGGAGGACGGGCTGCGGGAGATTACGCTGCGTCACGTGCCCCAGCCTGACACGAACACACCGCGGCAGACGCCGCAGCCCGGGACGAACACGCCGC